>LUKI01000214.1 GCA_001593685.1 Gammaproteobacteria bacterium F7 | reverse complement strand
CTTTAACAATACCTAAGCGTATGCCTGTTGGATGTACTTTCTGACCCATCTGAATCTAGACTCCCGATGTTTGCTTATCTGTCAGCTACTTTAACAGTAATATGACATGACCTTTTCAGAATACGGTCAGCACGGCCTTTGGCACGCGGCTTAACACGTTTCATAGTCATTCCTTCATCAACGAATACCGTTGACACCTTCAATTCATCAATATCAGCACCTTCGTTGTGCTCAGCATTAGCGACTGCAGAATCAAGAATTTTCTTGACCAGCGCAGCGGCTTTTTTATTGCTGAACTGAAGGATTTCCAGCGCTTCACCAACATCTTTGCCGCGAATCTGGTCAGCCACCAGGCGAACCTTCTGCGCAGAGATTTGAGCGCCTTTCAATCTGGACATTGTTTCCATCTTAATAACCCTTTAAACCTTACGACTAGCGCTTCTTGGCTTTCTTGTCAGCAGCGTGACCACGATAGGTACGAGTGACTGCGAATTCGCCGAGTTTGTGACCAACCATGTCCTCGGTAACAAATACCGGAACGTGTTGGCGACCGTTATGTACCGCAATGGTCAGACCAACAAAACTTGGAAAGATCGTTGAACGGCGCGACCATGTTTTAATAGGTCGTCTATCGTTTTTTTCCTGAGCCTCTTCAGTCTTCTTCATCAGGTGAAGATCGATAAACGGGCCCTTTTTTAATGAACGTGGCACTATCGCTACCCTCTTAATCTATTTACGCGCAGATCGCTTACGAACGATCAGCTTGTCAGTACGCTTATTGGTACGTGTCTTGTAACCCTTGGTTGGAACACCCCAAGGTGAAACAGGATGACGACCACCGGATGTTTTACCTTCACCACCACCATGTGGGTGATCAACCGGGTTCATCGCAACACCACGAACGGTTGGACGAACACCACGCCAGCGGCTTGCACCAGCTTTACCCAGACGACGCAGGCTGTGCTCACTGTTGCTCACTTCACCGATAGTCGCACGACATTCAGTCA
>LUKI01000213.1 GCA_001593685.1 Gammaproteobacteria bacterium F7 | reverse complement strand
TCTACAACCTGACTAAATACATCCGTTCTAACCAGAATACCTGCATCAACCAGCGCCCATTAGTGAGCGAAGGTGACGTGGTTGCGCGAGGCGATATTCTCGCTGACGGACCATCGGTTGATATCGGTGAACTAGCGCTGGGTCAGAACATGCGTATCGCCTTTATGCCTTGGAACGGTTACAACTTTGAGGATTCCATCCTGATCTCAGAGCGTGTTGCTCAGGAAGATCGTTTCACGACTATCCATATTCAGGAACTGACCTGTGTGGCGCGTGATACTAAGTTGGGCTCTGAAGACATCAGCTCTGACATTCCAAATGTTGGCGAGAGCGCGCTGTCTAAACTGGACGAGTCCGGTATCGTTTACATTGGTGCCGAAGTGGGTCCTGGCGATATTTTGGTTGGTAAGGTAACGCCTAAGGGTGAAACTCAACTGACACCAGAAGAAAAACTGCTGCGTGCCATCTTCGGTGAAAAAGCTTCCGATGTGAAAGATACCTCTCTGCGTTGTAAGACTGGTATGTCCGGTACGGTTATCGACGTACAGGTGTTTACGCGCGATGGTGTTGAGAAAGACAAGCGCGCCATGGATATTGAGAACAGCATGCTGGCCGATTACCGTCAGGATCTGGATGAAGAATATCGTATTGTTGAGGCGGCCACTTTTGAGCGGCTGAAGCAAATCATCGTTGGTCAAGAGGTTGTTGGCGGCGTTGGTCTTAACAAAGGCGACAAGCTAACTAAGGCGTACCTTGATGAGGCGACAAGCGAAGATTTATTAAAGCTGCGCTTATCGGATGATGCTGCTGCACAGGAAGTTGAAAATGCGGAAACTGTTTTAGCTGACGTACGTGCTGAGCTGGACGAAAAATACGAAATCAAACGTGGCAAATTGCAAACTGGCGACGACCTGGCACCGGGTGTGCTGAAAATCGTTAAGGTTTACCTGGCAACTAAACGTCGTATCCAGCCGGGTGACAAGATGGCTGGCCGTCACGGTAACAAAGGTGTTATTTCTGCGATTAAGCCTGTGGAAGATATGCC
>LUKI01000212.1 GCA_001593685.1 Gammaproteobacteria bacterium F7 | reverse complement strand
CCGTAACACCATGCCCACCAGGTTACGCTGATAAAAAGCACTCACCCGAAAACGCCCCACACCACGCGCCGAGATCGCAAAGTTACACTCATGACTCAGCATGAATTCTTTACGTTGCGACTCATTCATCGCACCCAATACCGTTTCACGAGCCTTCTCAGGACTCCAGGCCTCTTTGGTAATCGGATGAATCGTGCCATTCACCTTCATACTCGGCGGCAGGCCAGCGGTAATAAAAAGGTCAGACGCCTTCTTATCGACCATCAGCTTAAGCATTTTATCCAGTTCCATGCGCTATCTCCCGAACAGCATTAATCTCTAAAAACACACCCAACCGTTGTTCATTTTAAATAAATGAGTCCGGGTTACTGGCTTTCTCTTTAGCCTGTTCCTTGGTAATCAAGCCCTTGGAGAGCAGATCCTTGAGCGTCTGGTCGAGCGTGATCATACCGTGCGCAGCACCGGTCTGAATCGCCGAGTACATTTGGGCAATTTTATCTTCACGAATCAGATTTCGAATCGCTGGCGTAGCAATCATGATTTCATGAGCCGCCACTCGACCACCACCAATTTTCTTCAACAGCGTTTGCGAGACAACACCGACTAATGATTCCGACAACATCGAACGCACCATGGACTTCTCTTCACCCGGGAATACATCGATCACACGGTCAATGGTTTTTGCCGCCGAGGTAGTATGTAGCGTACCGAAAACCAAGTGGCCCGTTTCTGCGGCAGTTAATGCCAGCCGAATAGTTTCCAAATCCCGCAGCTCGCCCACCAGAATCACATCAGGATCTTCACGCAGTGCCGAACGCAGCGCCTCATTAAAGCCGTGGGTATCGCGGTGCACTTCACGCTGATTGACCAAACACTTTTTGCTCTCATGAACAAATTCAATCGGATCCTCAACGGTTAATACATGGTCATAACGCTGGTTATTGATATAGTCGACCATCGCTGCCAAGGTAGTACTTTTACCCGACCCCGTTGGGCCGGTCACTAGCACTAAACCGCGTGGTTTGAGCGCCAGCTCAGCAAAGGTGTTACC
>LUKI01000211.1 GCA_001593685.1 Gammaproteobacteria bacterium F7 | reverse complement strand
GCGCTGTCGAGGTAGCTGTTACCGTGCGGGGGGTTGGCTTTTTCTCTGGCTTCTTTAGCCAAACGTTCTTTTTCGTCGGCAATGGCGTCGGCTTTTAGCCCTTCCATGATTTTTTCATTGCGCAAATCCTGGCGGATCTCGTCAATGCCAATTTCATTTTCTAAGTCGCGCCGTACGTTCCCCATCATACGCTTGGCGCGGCCAATCCACATGGCACAGCTACGCATCGCTTCGGGTAGACGACTAGGGCCAATCACGATCAGCGCGACTAGCCCGATGATCATGATTTCTGTAAAGCCGATATCAAACATTGTTTAAGGCCTGGCTAATCTTTCTTTTCACTAGCGGGCTGCTCGGCCTTTGTTTTGGTGTCTGAAGTTGCAGGAGTGTCCTCGGCAATTTTCTGTTGAGTCTGCTCGTCTTCTTTTTTGGATTCCTCATCGGAGTCCATGGCTTTTTTGAAGCCTTTTACGGCGCCACCTAAGTCGCCACCGATACCTTTCAGGCGTTTCGTGCCAAATAATAAAACAACAATAGCCAGGACGATGAGTAACTGCCAAATGCTGATGCCACCTAAACCCATGTGAAACTCCTTAACCTTAATGATTATGTTAACAGGTTTGTGGCCTATTAACGGTTATCCGATAATTAGCGCGGAAATGCCCAAGTCTATCGAGACTATCCGCGCGCTGCTTTCTCGTCAAGGCCAGACAGGCCAAAGCGACGCTGTAATTCGTTTAATACGGCTTCTGGCTTTTCGCCCAGATGGGACAGAGCAATCAGGCTGTGAAACCACAGGTCAGCCGTCTCGTAGATTAGATCACTATTATCGCCGCTGGTTTCAGCATCTTTTGCCGCGAGAATAGTTTCGGTTGCTTCTTCGCCCACCTTTTCAAGGATCTTGTTTAAGCCCTTGGCATAGAGACTGGAAACGTACGATGAATCGGCATCGGCGCTTTTGCGTTGTTCCAGAATATCGCCTAGCTCTTTTAATATGTCAGACATAGCCTAATTACTTCTTATAAATACTGTTAGGGTCTTTTAGCACCGGGT
>LUKI01000210.1 GCA_001593685.1 Gammaproteobacteria bacterium F7 | reverse complement strand
GATTGCCAACAATACGCAGTTTTTGGGTGTCACTCTGGTCTGAGGCCACCAATTGGCTGAAATCGAACTTCAGCGCATCGCCCTGGTGAATGTTTAAGTCCGGGTAATTAAAGAACTGCGTTTTTAATACCTGCACCAGATCCCGGTCGATTTCCACGACATTAAGATGACCATTGGTCGCTTTTAGCAGGTGCTCTGTAATTGCACCTAGGCCGGGGCCAATTTCGGCAATATTGTCGTCTGCTTTAGGGTTAATGCTGAGCAGGATGTTGTGGATAATATTTTGGTCCTGCAAAAAATTTTGCCCAAAACGTTTTCTAGCCTGATGACCGACGGTTTTTTTCATAAATTTTTGCTGCTAAGCGAGAGTGAATCGGTTTTTGGGTGCCGCTGGTTCTATTGGTTAGTACGAGCGGTTAGCTTGACGCTGAATTGGTATTTTTTGCCTGTACCATTCTGGCGGCATAGTTGATGGCCGTTTGTAAGCTGCCTGGATCAGCATTGCCAGAACCGGCCAGATCCAGGGCCGTACCGTGATCCACCGAAGTACGGATAATTGGCAGTCCTAACGTAATATTAACGGCATTACCAAAGCCTAAATGTTTGAGAACCGGTAAACCTTGATCGTGGTACATGGCGAGTACCGCGTCGGCCTGTTCTAAATATTTTGGCGTGAACAATGTGTCGGCTGGCAAGGGGCCCACTAAATTAATGCCTTCGCTTCGTAATTGCTCCAAGGTGGGCTCAATAACGTCTATTTCTTCTCGACCCAGATGGCCGCCTTCGCCTGCGTGGGGGTTCAAGCCGCACACCAGGATACGAGGGGTCTTTAAGCCGAACTTGGTTAGCAGGTCATTTTGGGTAATACGGATAACGCGTTTCAGAAGGTCTGGGGTGATCGCCGTTGGAACCTGTGATAGCGGCAGATGAGTGGTCGCCAGAGCCACACGCAGGCCTTCGGTTGCGAGCATCATCACAACCTGCTCGGTGTGGGTGTAATCCGCTAAAAATTCGCTCTGAGCGTCAGGCTGAAGAAATGATCTACGATCTCTTCACCCGGATT
>LUKI01000209.1 GCA_001593685.1 Gammaproteobacteria bacterium F7 | reverse complement strand
GGGTAGAAGTAGTTTTTACGCGCGAACACTGACCGACGGCTGACTTCGGCGTCGATGGCTAAACCAAAACGTACCGCCATGCGCACGGCTTCTTCGTTGACGACGGGTAAAACACCGGGCAGGCCAAGATCAACGGCGCTGGCCTGGGTGTTGGCTTCGGCACCAAAGGCGATACTGGAGCCGGAGAAAATTTTTGATTGGGTCGCGAGCTGGACGTGAATTTCCAGACCAATGACAATTTCCCATTCCATGTACAGATAACCTCTTATTCGATGCCCGCTGGCGCTTGTTGATGCCAGTCGGTGTGAAGCTGATATTGATGCGCCGCATTCAGCAAACGCGACTCTTCAAAATAATTGCCCATGATTTGTAGACCGACAGGACGATCATTTACAAACCCGCAGGGAATGGATATGCCCGGAATGCCTGCCAGGTTGGCAGAAATGGTGTAGATGTCGCCCAGGTACATGCTCATTGGGTCACCACTTTTCTCGCCGATGTTGAAAGCAGGTGTTGGGGATGTTGGTCCCATGATGACGTCGACGTCATTCAGCGCAGCCATGAAGTCGTTTTTGATCATGCGACGCAGGCGTTGTGCTTTCAGGTAGTAGGCATCGTAATAACCTTCAGACAGCGCGTAGGTGCCTGCCAGAATACGGCGTTTCACTTCGCGGCCAAAACCTTCAGCGCGAGAGCGCTTGTAAAGGTCCAGCAAATCTTCCGGGTTGTCACAGCGGTGGCCAAAGCGCACACCGTCAAAACGAGATAGGTTGGAAGAGGCTTCGGCTGGTGCGATTACGTAGTAGGCTGGTATGGCTAGCTCACTGCGGGGTAGGCTGACTTCTTTTACAGTTGCACCCAATTTTTCGTATTCACTGATAGCGTTTTGAATCACCTGCTGAACACCTGCGTCCAGACTGCCGGTGAAGTATTCTTTGGGAAGACCAATCTTCAGACCTTCCAAGCTATTGTTCAGCTCGGCACGGTAATCTGGTACTGGCTGGTCGATGCTGGTGGAATCCTTGCTATCAAAACCAGCCATAGCATTGAGCATCAATGCGCAATCT
>LUKI01000208.1 GCA_001593685.1 Gammaproteobacteria bacterium F7 | reverse complement strand
CTCTTCTTCCAGCACCTCTTCTTCCCAACGCTCCGGTTTGGGCTTAGGTGCCGCTTTTTTGCCTTTCCTGGCTTCAGCAGCTTTACGCTCTTCCATTTCGATATGGAGACGCTCTTTTTCAGTCAGCTCAACCGGCTGCGCAGGCTCATCCTCAACCTCGTCAGCAGCAGGCTCAGCCTCTGACTCAGCTTTTTTCTTCTTGCTTTCATTTTCCTTAGCCGCTTGCTCAGCTTCCATTTGCTGTCGCGCCGCTTCCTCTGCCGCTCGCTTCTTCTCAGCCTCTTCCTCTTCAGCTTTTTTACGGGCTTCTTCAGCGGCAATACGAGCAGCTTCTTCAGCCGCAATACGGGCGGCTTCTGCCTGGCGCTCCAACTCCTGCTCAAGACGTTCAGCATTTTTACCCGCTTCCAGCGAGCTGCGCTTAACATAGGTACGCTTTTTACGTACCTCAACATTAACCGTTTTGCCGCCTCGCCCTTGCGATGAGCCGGTTTTCAGCTGAGTCGTTACCTTGCGGTTCAAGGTAATTTTCTTTGGCGCGCCATTACTCTCGCCATGACTACGCTTTAAGAATTCCAGCAGTGTTTGTTTCTCTTCGTTTGAAACAGCGTCATCAGCACTGCTGTGCTTAAGTCCTGCTTCTTCCATCTGCTTTAACAGTCGATCGACGGGAGCCCCAACGATCTCTGCCAGTTTAGCTACGGTTACTTCAGCCATGCTTAGCTCTCCTGTTCTTCTGCAAACCAGGGGGCACGCGCTGTCATAATCAAATTCGCCGCACGCTCTTCATCTAAACCTTCAATATCCAGCAGGTCATCAACAGCCTGCTCAGCCAGATCTTCCATCGTTATCACACCTTTGCTGGCCAACACATAGGCCAGGTGTTTATCCATGCCATCCATTTCCAGCAGATCCTGTGCCGGCTCGGTGCCCTCTAGCTCCTCTTCAGAGGCAATCGCCTGAGTCAGCAGCACATCTTTGGCACGCAACCGTAAAGCTTCAACAATTTCCTCGTCAAAACCATCGATCTCCAGCATCTCTTCAATAGGTACGTAGGCGATTTCTTCCAGCGACGTAAAGCC
>LUKI01000207.1 GCA_001593685.1 Gammaproteobacteria bacterium F7 | reverse complement strand
GCGGCATCAAAAGAAACCGCGACCTTGTACCACATTTTTCGGAATAACGGCTTACCTGTAGAAAATTCCTCAACTTTCCCTGGGCCATGACCTATTTTTAAGCACAACTCGCCCTGCTCGTTGATGAACATGCCATAACCAGTTTCTTGCTCAGCATCCCACTTCGAAAGAATGCTCTGCACACCAACAGGTATGCCATCCTTATCAACAACAGGCGTTGTTGGATAGATGAACGCACACAATGTAAAACTGTTTAAATTAAACCGTTTATCGTGTGGCACCATGACATAACCGCCGATATGCATAGCCTGGTGTTTACCTGGATACATATCGCTGACCGCGGTATGAATCAGCTCTTCTTTATAGCCTGGCCCTTCGGGGTTGGTATCGCCATGAATGAGGCGAACAATGTCTGCTTGATAAGACTCTTCATATTCAGAATGAACATGAAAACCAATATCTTCTCCGGGTCGCACTGAAAACTTGTCCGAGTAACCGGTAATTCTTAACATAAAATCTTGCGGATGAAGTTTGTTATCACTCATAACTTTTCTCTTAGCCTTACTTACTGATATTTACTCTCGGCTTTTTCAAATGGCTTACATTTCAATACCGTATATTTCAAGAAGAGCTTTTAAACGCTTAAGAAATATTGCGTGCTCAGCATCTTCTCTCGTCGAATACCTCTCCTCGGTCAGCTCAACCGCTTGTCCTCGAGCGCCAGGCAACAAACCAATCGTGTACTCTTCCCATGGTTTCGTTTCTACAATCGTGTGCTTACCGGCCTGCGGCACAACACGCAATTTATCGATTAACCGCGCCAACGGCTTACTGTGCATCGGTGCTGGCTCGCCTGGCTGGCAAGCTTGCCCTCGAGGTGCCGCTCTATGCTCAGCAATAATTCTCTCTCTGTCTTCTCTATCAATCAGATGAGGCAGGATATACATCCGGGTGTCATAATCATCGACAGCCGTAAACCCATAATTTTTTTGTAGTGCTGTATCCGGCGGATCATTACGTTTTTTATACATCTCCAATCCCTCTCTTTTAGCTGAAACTTGTGCTCACTCAGTGCTTACAAGTAGCTATCACCCAACGTTCATCTGTTAAGC
>LUKI01000206.1 GCA_001593685.1 Gammaproteobacteria bacterium F7 | reverse complement strand
GCTCTATACCCTCTGCGCGGCCGCCTGCCGCTAGATTGCCACGACTTTCGCCTTGGCTGGGGATACGTGCCAATGCGTAGGGAAAGGGTTCGCCGTCAACCATAAGAATACGTTTGTCGCCAGCACTGATCTCGGGAATAAAGCGCTGCGCCATTGCCTGCTGTTGGCCGTGCCGGGTCAGTGTTTCGAGGATGACGCTAACGTTTGCATCGTCTTTCTTGCAGCGAAAAATAGAGGCACCACCCATGCCATCTAACGGTTTAAAGATAACATCTCCCTGTTGTTGGTGAAACGCCCGTAGCCGAGACATGTCGCGGCTAACCAGAACGGGCGGGCAACACTGTGGGAATTGGGTGGCAAATACTTTTTCGTTGAAGTCGCGCAGGCTTTGTGGGCGATTAACCACCAGTGCGCCCTGATCTTCGGCGCGCTGTAATATGTAAGTGCTGTAAAGAAATTCGTTGTCGAAGGGCGGGTCTTTGCGCATTAGAATAACGTCGAGTTCACCCAGATCTCTATCGCTGGCTTCACCGAGCTCAAACCAGTGTTTTTCATCGTGAAAAACTTCTAGTGGCCGGGTGCGGGCCATGGCTATTCCATTTTCTAGGTAAAGGTCGGGCATTTCCATGTAATGGAGCTGCCAGCCGCGTTGTTGGGCAGCCCATAGCATTGCCAGTGAACTATCTTTTTTATAGTTGATGTCAGTGATGGGGTCCATCACGATGCCTAGATGAATGGTCATGCCTGTTCCAGCGCTGATTGTTAAATTGCGAATTCCCTATTGTAGCGAGTTATGCATGATGAATGAACCTTGTCATTGCTTGCTAGTCACTAGCAATGCTAATCCATAAGTGGTTTTAAAAAGCCTGTAGTCACTTGATTTGTGGGCGCTCTAGCGGTTCTTAAAAAATCTTTCCCTTTAATAAATTTCTACTATCTTTAAAGAGCAGAAGTAATTGAGCGTTTGAGGTTGAGTGAATGAGTGAACAATTTAGCGGCTTGACGGTAATGGTTGTCGATGACAGTAAGACGATCCGTAAAACCGCAGATACGTTGTTAAAAAAAGCAGGTTGCCAGGTAATCACGGCGGAGGACGGTTTTGATGCGCTCTCTAAAATTGTTGC
>LUKI01000205.1 GCA_001593685.1 Gammaproteobacteria bacterium F7 | reverse complement strand
CTGAAAAAGAGCGTCTCCATATCGAAATGGAAGAGCGTAAAGCTGCTGAAGCCAGGAAAGGCAAAAAAGCGGCACCTAAGCCCAAACCGGAGCGTTGGGAAGAAGAGGTGCTGGAAGAAGAGTCATTGGCGCCGGTGGCGGGTGTGCAGAAGCGCAACCTGGTGACACCTAAAATTGCCAAACCAACTAAATTCCTGAAACAACATGGCTTTGCGAAGCCAGCGGCCCCTGTTATGAAAGAAGTGCAAATTCCGGAAAGTATTGTCGTTTCCGAGTTGGCGCAGCGTATGTCTGTTAAGGCCAATGTTATTATTAAACAATTAATGAAAATGGGTGTGATGGCCAACATTAACCAGAGCATAGATCGTGATACGGCGGTGCTGCTGGTTGAGGAAATGGGTCACAGCTATGTACTGGAAGATGCTCGTGATATTGAGCAATCCGTTGTTGATGAGTTGCTGGATGTATCCGGTGACGAAGTGCCGCGTGCCCCCGTTGTTACTGTGATGGGTCACGTGGACCACGGTAAAACCTCGCTACTGGACTATATTCGGAAAAGCCGTGTAACAGCAGGCGAATCCGGTGGTATTACTCAGCACATCGGTGCCTACCATGTAGAAACTGATCACGGCATGGTGTGTTTCCTGGATACGCCGGGCCATGCCGCCTTCACCGCGATGCGTGCGCGTGGCGCCCAGGCAACTGATATTGTGATTCTGGTGGTGGCCGCTGATGATGGTGTGATGCCGCAAACGGAAGAAGCGATTCAGCATGCTCGCTCTGCGGGAGTACCACTGGTTGTCGCCATTAACAAGATTGATAAGGAAGGCGCTGACCTTGATCGTGTTAAAAACGAACTGGCGGCTAAAGAAGTGATTCCCGAAGATTGGGGTGGCGACACTCAGTTTATTCCTGTTTCTGCCCATACGGGTGAAGGTATTGATGAGCTGCTGGATGCTCTGTTGCTGCAGTCTGAAATGCTGGAGCTGACGGCGGCTGAAAATGTACCTGCGCGTGGTGTGGTGGTTGAATCCCGTCTGGATAAAGGCCGTGGTTCGGTGGCGACATTGCTGATTCAGCACGGTACGCTGAAGCAGGGCGATATTGTCTTGGCTGGCCAGGAGTATGGTCG
>LUKI01000204.1 GCA_001593685.1 Gammaproteobacteria bacterium F7 | reverse complement strand
GTTTCTTGAGTCGCTGCTGACCGGTGTTGGTAGTGATCTTGATCTGAAAACCTTCAAAGTGACAGATCAGTTAACGGGCCGACTCATGGGCGTGCGTGCGGATATGACACCGCAGGTGGCGCGCATCGATGCCCATAGCCTTAAGCATCAGGGGCCTGCGAGATTGTGCTACAGCGGTAGTGTGTTGCATACCCGCGCAGCAAACATGCTGGCCTCGCGCAGCCCTATTCAAATGGGCGCAGAGCTTTATGGTTGCAGCAGTCTGGCGGCTGATATTGAAGTTGTCAGTCTGATGCTTGAAACGATTAAAAGTGCGGGCCTGAGCGATGTGTGCCTGGATATCGGCAATGTTGCAATTTATCGTCACCTGGTGGCGGCAGCCGATCTTGATAAAGTGCAGGAAAACGTGTTATTTGCTTTGTTGCAGCGTAAAGATAAGGCAGAGTTACGGGTGTTCCTGAAAGATCAGGTGAGTAACGCAACAGCGGCCAAACATCTGTCGGTACTGGCTGACCTGCATGGTGACAAAGCAGTGCTTGAGCGGGCCCGAGAAGAGCTCATCGGTGCGGCTCCGGAAGTGCTGGAGGGTATCGAGTCGTTGCTTGAAATGGCTCAGGCTGTTGAGCAGAGTTTCCCGTCGATTCCTCTGTATTTTGATCTGAGTGAGCTGCGTGGTTATCAATATCACACCGGTATCGTATTTTCGGCCTACGCACAGGGGCACGGTCAGGCGATTGCCAAGGGTGGTCGTTATGATGATATTGGTCAAGTGTTTGGGCGTGCACGCCCGGCTACCGGTTTTAGTACGGACTTGAAAGCACTGATTGACGTAGTAGCGGCTGATGCTGAAGAAGCAGCTGTGGTTATAGCGCCGGCAGGGTACGAGGCCTCGCTACTTGAGTTGATTCGTGATTTACGTGAAGCGGGCCATGTGGTGGTTCGTGCGCTGGCTGGCGATGTCAGTCAGGAAGGGCAGCATCAAGCTAGCCAACAGATTATTCAAAAAGATGGCCGCTGGGTCGTCGAAGATATTTAACTTGCTAAAGAGCGTTTGCAATGGGTAACAACGTTGTTGTACTGGGCACCCAGTGGGGTGATGAGGTAAAGGTAAAATTGTTGATCTGCTGACTGATCAAGCCGAAG
>LUKI01000203.1 GCA_001593685.1 Gammaproteobacteria bacterium F7 | reverse complement strand
AGAAGTACGTAAATACGGCGGTGGATTTCCAGCACAGTGATACGCTTGGCTTCAGTAGGGTGCGCGGTGATGGTTGGGCAGATATAGGCGTTATCGAGTAACTCCTGGATTTTCTCGGCACTCACGCCTGCTTTTGCTGCGTTGGCGAAAACGCTGGCAAAGGTGCCACTAACCGCATCTGCACCGAGTGTTTTCTCTTCCCGGCGACGACGACTCATGCCGGTATTTTCTTCGGCAATGCTCAGTAGTTGAAACCAGATCCCCCATGCTTCAAGTAGTTCGCTAAGTAATTGCGGGCTGTTGGCAGGGATTTCCTCTTCGCCATCCATAATTGGAATGATGCGAGGACAGCGTTTTGTTAACACCGCTCGTAATTGGCTATCCATGAACTCAACCATGTCATGGGCATGCCAGGCGGCTTTATTTTCGAGGTCTTTTTCCTCAATAATAGTACCGTTATCAACCAATGGGGCGCTTGAAGTTTCAGTCATTCTGGTTTCCTATCGTGCGATAAATATAGATAAAACGTTCGAACCAAAAAATATAATTTTAAGTCCAAAAAAAAACGCCAGTTCATGGCGGTGTAGTCGGGTAGATAACTATAACCCTAACTTTTCCGCAAGGAAACTGGCGTTTTAGTTCTGGCAGGTATTAATACCTGCCAGAATGGCAATTAAGCCTTTTTCAGTGCTTCAGCAACTGTTGTGCCGATGTCTGAAGGGCGTACGGCAACAGAAACACCGCAAGCACGCAGTAGTTCAACTTTCTCGGCAGCAGATTCGCCAGAAGAAGAAACAATCGCGCCAGCGTGTCCCATAGTACGACCTTTAGGAGCTGTCAGACCAGCAATGTAGCTGATGACAGGCTTTTCGCAGTTGTCGCGAGCCCATTCGGCAGCTTTCACTTCCTGGGAGCCACCGATCTCACCGATCATCAGGATGGCGTCAGTTTCTGGATCCTTGTCGAACAGTTCCAGGTGATCTTTGAAGCCGGAACCGTTGATAGGGTCACCACCAATGCCGATACTGGAAGAGATACCAATACCGTGGTCAGCCATTTGAACGGCTGCTTCATAGCCCAGCGTACCGGAGCGACCGATAACACCAACACGACCTGGCGTGTAGATGTGGCTTGGCATAATACCC
>LUKI01000202.1 GCA_001593685.1 Gammaproteobacteria bacterium F7 | reverse complement strand
GTGGTACAACATGCCACATTCTTGCCCCGATGCTGTGGCAAACGTGAAATTATGGAACAGATTGCACCGTTGGGGCCGGTTTACCAGGCTGGCACCCTGTCCGGAAATCCGGTTGCCATGGCTGCGGGCCTGGCCTGCCTGGACGCCATCAGCCAACCCGGTTTCTATGAGCCCATTTTTGCACGCACCACTCGCCTCGCTGAAGGGCTTGAAGAGCTGGCACTAGTCGCCGGTATTCCTTTTACCACTAACCATGTCGGCAGCATGGTCGGCGGTTTCTTTACCGGCCACAAACCAGTCACCAATTTCCAGCAGGTGATGGCGGGCAATACCGCACGCTTCAATGAGTTCTTCCATGGCATGCTGCAGGAAGGCGTATACCTCGCGCCCGCCTGTTATGAAACCGGCTTTATGTCGGCCGCGCACAGCGATGAAGATATTGATGAAACACTGGCAGCAGCCGACCGCGTGTTCCAAAAGCTGGCCTAAAGCAAAGGGCGTCACTGTCAAAAACAGGATGGCGGCGCCCTTAGCTCGCATGAGGTGTAAAGCATGAGCTTCACCACTTTCACAACCATCGGCGCCTGCGCTAAACTGGCCTGCAACTAGCGTAACGTTGGGTAACCTTCCACATACACCCAGTCACTGTCTTTAGCTGGTGTATGGCAACCCAAACAGTCTTTTTTGTAGTCGGTTGACACATTCATTGCATTACCGGGCTTGAATAACGCCCAGCCCCAACCATCACCCCATTGAGCTGATTCAGCAAAACGGTTTTGGCTATCCTTAACCATTACAAAGGTTTGCAAAATATTGTCCGTCGCCCGCTGCACGTTTTTCCCGGTCGTGTAATCGGCTTTTTCTGCTGACCGGAGTTCTTTTACCAATACAGCCCCATCGGGGAATTTTCCTGTTTCCCGATAGGCTTTCACCGCTTCAGGCTGCGCGTAAACATCATGAAAACCAGCCGCACCACCTTCCGGCACAAACCAGCTGCCCAAATGGGCCATCCTATTTCTGAAATCCTCTGGCAGAGTGATTTCGCCGGTGTCGGACACCTGGGGCGATAAACTTTTACCCGGCATATCACCAGCCGAGACACTCATAGCAACGCCTGCCGTGGTAAAAAGAACCATACCGGCTGACCAC
>LUKI01000201.1 GCA_001593685.1 Gammaproteobacteria bacterium F7 | reverse complement strand
GAATGATAGTACTCAGGTGATCGCTGTTGAGCACCATGACGAGCGTTTTAAATGTCTTCAGGCTAACCGGGAAAAGTTCGGTGTGATGAGCAACCTGCTGACGGTGCAGGGCCGGGCACCGGCAGCATTAGCTGATCTGCCAGCTCCGCACAAAGTTTTTATTGGTGGCAGCGATGGCAGCCTGACTGAGCTGCTGGCCTTTTGTTGGGAGAAATTACCCAAGCGAGGTCTGTTGGTAGCAAGTGCGGTGACGGAGCAGAGCAAGCAGCAGTTACTGGAGTTTTATCAGCAGCGCGAGATGCTCAGGGATAGCCATAGTGAAACGTTTCAGGTGGCCGTGAGTCATGGCAAGCCGTTGGCGAATCAATTGGTTTATCGCCCCAGTTTACCGGTGGCACTGTTTAAGTTTAGTAAGACAAAGTGATGATTTTAATGTTTAGGGTGATGGCGTGACAGAGAGTAATGCTGATATGGCGGCGGGTCGGTTCGTGGGTGTAGGTGTTGGGCCTGGCGACCCAGAGCTGATTACCTTGAAAGCGCTGCGGGCTATTCGTGCGGCGGATGTCATCAGCTACATCGCCAATGACAAGGGCGAGTCGCAGGCCAAGCATATTGCCCGTGAAGCATTAAAGGATGTAAAAGCCGGACAGCAAGAGATTCCGGTGTGTATGCCGATGTGTAATGACCGCAGTATTGCCAATGCGGTCTATGACGAAGCGGCTGACAGTATTAAAGGTTACCTGGAGAAGGGCCTAAACGTGGTCTTTATCTGTGAAGGTGATCCATTATTTTTCGGCTCCTTTACTTATTTGCTGGAGCGCCTGGAGCATGATTTTAACTGCCAGGTGATTCCGGGGATATCTTCCATTAATTCCGCCGCGGCAGCACTGCGTCACCCGCTGACCATGCTGAAGGAGTCGCTGGTTGTGGTGAGCGGGCGTCATAGCGATGAGCAGTTACGGGGAGCGTTGCTTGACCACGATAGCGTGGTGATTATGAAGGCGGGTCGATCCCGGCCGCGGATTTTAATGCTATTGCGGGAAACCGGGCGTTGGAATGAAGCGCGTTACCTTGAAAATATTGGCCGCCCTGGTGAGCTGGTGATAGAAAGTATGGATCAGTTGGCCGATGAGCCAGGCCCTTATTTTTCCC
>LUKI01000200.1 GCA_001593685.1 Gammaproteobacteria bacterium F7 | reverse complement strand
TGACTCGCCCGGTATTCGCGAATTTGGCCTGGGCCACGTTGACCAGCAGCAACTCATGGATGGTTTTATTGAGTTCCACCCCTTCCTTGGCCGCTGCAAATTCCGTGACTGCAAACACTTACACGAACCCCAGTGCGCTATTCAGCAAGCCGTTGAAGATGGTGCCATCAGCGAACGGCGTTTTAACAGCTTTCATCAGATCAGTGAAACGCTGGAATAACGGGTCTTGACTTAGCTGTTAAAAATTTAAAAATAAAGACCTTGGAATTCACCGAATTGACAATTAGACTTCACGCCGGAAAAAATTTCGCGCCCGCCTTTATGACTTGCTAGACTGGTGTGATACACAGCGAAGTGTCTGCACGAAAGCGCAGCACCTCATCGATAGATAATCAGCTTTACGAGGCAACCTATGCCAAAAGGAAACGGACCCTCTTTAAAAAATTTCACACCCTATAAAGAGAAAAAGGGTGAGGAATACATGAACAAGAATCAGCTTGAGCATTTCAAGCACATTCTCAACACCTGGAAAGAAGAGCTAGCCGAAGAAGCGTCACGCACCGTTCACCACTTGCAGGAAGAGGCGAACAACTATGCCGATCCCAATGATCGCGCCAGCCAGGAAGAAGAGTTCAGCCTGGAGCTGCGTGCCCGCGACCGTGAGCGTAAGCTGACCAAAAAAATCAACGCGACACTGGAGCGTATTGAAGTAGACGACTACGGCTACTGTGACTCCTGTGGCATTGAGATTGGTGTGAAGCGCCTTGAAGCACGCCCCACCGCAACACTTTGTATTGATTGCAAAACGTTAGCGGAAATCAAAGAACGCACCACAGGCACCTGACCTAAGCACTCGATCAGTTCGCAATGGCGGTCACTATCAAGGCCGCCATTGAGCATCATGCCCTCCTCTTCAGCCCCAACTCAATACATCGGTCGCTTTGCGCCATCGCCTACCGGCCCGCTTCATTCAGGCTCACTTGTCGCCGCCCTCGCCAGTTTTCTGGACGCCCGCAGCAATCAAGGCAAATGGCTGCTCCGAATCGAAAATATTGACCCACCGCGCGAACAACCCAATGCCAGCGAGCTGATACTCAAAGCTCTTGAGGCTCATCACCTGTTCTGGGATGACGCGATTGTTTATCAACATGATCG
>LUKI01000199.1 GCA_001593685.1 Gammaproteobacteria bacterium F7 | reverse complement strand
ACGATCAGGTACGGCATACTTTATTGACGGGCTAACGCCTTCAGTTTGAGCAATCAACCAGGGGGAGTAAGCAAACGCTGAACATAGCATTAAGCATAGCCATTTTTTCAGAACCACCATTACCTCCCGCCAAAAAGAAAGCCGCACATGTTGTGCGGCTTAATAGGCGTTATCGTATACAAAATGCCTAGATGGAAAAAGAAGAGCCGCACCCACAGGTGGTTTTGGCCGACGGGTTTCGCACCAAAAATTTTGATCCCATCAAGCCCTCCTCATAATCAACTTCTGAACCCTGCAAATAAGGAAAGCTCATCGGATCGACCACCATGGTGACACCATCTTTATCAATTTGGGTGTCATCCTCAGCAACACTATCGTCAAAGGTAAACCCATACTGAAAGCCGGAACAGCCTCCACCAGTAACAAATACACGCAGCATCAACTCATCATTGCCTTCGCTTTCCATCAAGGATTTGACTTTATTGGCCGCAGCATCACAAAAAGTAATTGGCGCCTGAGCGGTCGTTTCGGTCATCTTTCCTATACCTCATTCTTTATCAATATCACTAAAAAGCTGAAAACCAGCCACAGCACAATATGGGCAATTATCGCTTTTCCTTAGTATTTTAGTCAACTATTAGAAGCGCTTGGTATTTCTTGAGCACTACTATCTCCGGCTTGCTTTTCTTCAACATGCGCATCACCAGCCTTGGCATCAGCCGCATCATGCACCAGGCTTCCATTAACCTGCGCACCCACCACCATTTCAATGAGCTGGTAATGAACCGTCCCGTTCACAACTGCGTTAGCAGCAAGCTCAACATGCTCTGACGAAAATACATCGCCGTCCACACGACCATTAATAATAACGTGTGGTGCTCTCACTTCCCCCTCAACAACACCATGATCACTAATACGAACCACAGCCTTAGAACCAGGTTCAGCTGCCACGGCGCCACGTACCTCACCATCAATGTGCAAGCCGCCGGAAAAGTGGATATCCCCGTTAATATTTGTCTGACTCGAAATCAACGTATCATAGTTATGCTTTTTAGCCGCGCTTTTACTTGCCTTTGTTTTATTCCACATCGACGATCGTCTCCTGAACCACCCAATCATATTGCCGCTCAATCGTCTGCGACTTCGACCCGTTACTCTTGGCAACAAATA
>LUKI01000198.1 GCA_001593685.1 Gammaproteobacteria bacterium F7 | reverse complement strand
GCTTGTTAAAGGATCGGCCTCTGTTTATTGATGATGATGCGGCGTTATCTCCTACTGAAGTGCGTTCTCGCGCACGACGGATTGCCCGCGAACATGGCCAGCTGGGTTTGATTATGATCGATTACCTGCAATTGATGCAGGTGAAGGGGGCTTCGGAAAACCGTACCGGTGAAATCTCTGAAATTTCACGATCCTTGAAAGCACTGGCTAAAGAATTGAACGTGCCGGTGATTGCTTTGTCTCAGCTAAACCGTAGCCTTGAACAGCGTTCTGACCGACGTCCGGTCATGTCTGATTTGCGGGAATCAGGAGCGATTGAGCAAGATGCAGACGTGATCGCCTTTATCTATCGTGATGAGGTGTATAACGAGGAAAGTCCAGACAAAGGTGTTGCGGAAATTATTATTGGCAAACAGCGTAATGGCCCGATTGGTAAGTGCCGTTTAGCGTTTGTACCTTCGCGCATATTGATCTTGATGCGCTACGTCATAATTTCACTGTTGCCCAAAAATTTGCACCTAACCAGAAAGTCATGGCCATGCTTAAGGCTGATGCTTATGGGCATGGCGCAGAGCAGGCGGCGCTGGCGCTGAATAGTTATACTGATGCGATTGCGGTGGCGTTTATTGATGAGGCAATTGCTTTGCGCGAAGCGGGTATTAATAAGCCAATTACCCTGCTGCAGGGCACCTTTGATGAGCGTGAAATTGAACTGGCCTGCCAGTACACACTTGACCTTGTGGTTTTGCACGGTGAGCAAGCGGAAATGCTTGAGGCGGCAGACCCCGGATGCCAGCTGACGGTTTGGCTTAAGTTTGACAGTGGTATGCACCGACTAGGGTTTTCTGCAGATGAATACGCCTATTGGTACGAGCGACTGAGCAAGCACCCGAATGTGGCAGAGGTGCGTTTGATGACGCATTTTTCCTGTGCCGATGAGCCGGAAAACCCGGTGACTAAAGAGCAGGAAGCGTTGTTTGACAAAAAAACCAAGGGGCTGTCCTGCACAACTTACAGTCTCGCAAACTCCGCCGCCATTATGGCCTGGCCCTCGACATTACGCGACTGGGTTCGTCCGGGAGTGATGCTTTATGGTGTTTGCCCGTTTGCTGATTGGCGAGAAAACCACCGGGACCTGCGTCCGGTTATGACATTGAAAACGGTGATTATCTC
>LUKI01000197.1 GCA_001593685.1 Gammaproteobacteria bacterium F7 | reverse complement strand
GGACGAACCAGTTTGCCGTCACGGTTAAATACAACGTCACCTTGAGCCATGTCAGCTACGTCTACTTCTTCAACGTCCAGGAAGGAGTTGTAAACATCGCCTTGGTCGCCTGGCTCTTTAACAACAGCGATTTCTTTAGTCAGGCCAGCACCTTCAGAGTCGGTACGTGCAACGATGATACCGTTGTCGATGCCCAGCTCCAGGAACGCGTAACGCAGAGCGCGGATCTTGCCGTGGAAGTCAGCGTGAGGAACCGTTACTTTACCGTCCTGGTGACCACATTGCTTCTCGTCAGCAACCTGGTTTTCGATCTGCAGTGCACAAGCACCGGCTTCGATCATTTGCTTAGCCATCAGGTAAGTTGCTTCGGCGTTACCAAAACCAGCGTCGATGTCAGCTACGATAGGCACGATGTGAGTTTCGTAGTTGTCGATTTGAGACAGGATGTCTTTTTCTTTAGCAGAATCACCAGCTTCGCGAGCTTTGTCCAGATCACGGAACAGGCCACCCAGTTCACGAGCGTCAGCTTGACGCAGGAAGGTGTACAGTTCTTCAACCAGGCTAGCAACCGCTGTTTTTTCGTGCATAGACTGATCAGGCAGAGGGCCGAAGTCAGAACGCAGAGCAGCAACCATCCAGCCAGACAGGTACAGGTACTTACGCTTAGTCGTGCCGAAGTGTTTTTTAACAGAGATCAGTTTTTGCTGACCTACAAAACCGTGCCAGCAACCCAGAGACTGAGTGTACTTAGTTTTGTCTTTGTCGAACTCGGCCATATCTGCACGCATGATGTCGGCAGTGTACTGGGCGATTTCCAGGCCAGTTTTGAAACGGTTCTGAGCGCGCATACGAGCGGCTGATTCTGGGTTGATCGCATCCCAAGGTGCGCCAGCTGCTTCTTTTACAGCAGTCAGGCTTTGAATATCTTCAGCGTAAGTTGCCATGGTCTTCTTACCTTCGTTAGGGTTAAAAATTCAAGCTGTTAGGATAAAAAAGGGTTTTACCCACTTGAGCTGGCGCGCATTCTACGGGAGTTGTTTTATAGATGCAATAAATGAGGTGGATTCTCGCCATTCATAAAAGGTATAAGTCAGAGGCGGTGACGCCGAGCGGGGAATAAATAAAATGACGTTTTTATAATTTTTTTCGTTTCCCTGTGTCGAGGTATCTGGTT
>LUKI01000196.1 GCA_001593685.1 Gammaproteobacteria bacterium F7 | reverse complement strand
TAGCATGGCGGGGCGAATATTGCTAAAAAAGGCCAGTGGGCTAAGACGAGCCAGCAGTGATAGTAAAATTGAGTAAACACCAAGGCCGTGTAGTAGCAGCACCAGTACCACCGTGAAAAAATAACAGGCCAGATCGGCAATGGCTGAAAACCCTAATGAGGCAAAAAGCTTGGCCAACATGCAAAATATGCCATAGGGCGCAAGATGCATCAAAATGACCACCATTTTCATGATGACTTCGTTGAAGTTGTTGAATACGTCGGCCACCCGTTTGCCCGCTTCTCCGCAACGCGAAACAGCTATCCCCATTAAAATCGAGAAGACAATGATTTGTAGCATATTGCCTTCCGCCATCGCCTGAATGGGGTTAGTGGGGAAGATATTAATCAGTACCTCTTTAAGCGAGGGTTGTGATGTCGGGTTGAACACCGCCTCGCTAGACATATTCATGTCGGTGCCGGGGTTAATCAGGTTGGCCATCATTAATGCCAGTGAAATAGCGATGGCTGTGGAGAGCATATAAAGAATTAGGGTGCGTAGCGCCATGCCGCCCATGCGGCTGTTACCACCCAGTTCGCTGCAACCGCAAACCAGTGAGACAAAGACCAGTGGTACAACGAGCAGTTTTAGCGAGGCGATAAATATCGTGCCAATGACATCCAGTACGCCGTCAATGAGCGCCCATTGAAGCCATAAGGTGACCGTTTCGGGCAGAACGTTGGACTGGTTTAGCCAGTTGATGCTGATACCGAGCAACAGGCCCAGGCCCATGCCGATTAAAATGCGGGTAGTCAGGTTCATGTGCTTGCTCATCAATGACGGACATCTCATGGTACGAGTTTGGTGCAGGGCTGCGCAAGTGGGGGTGACTGGGGCGGAGAAGCAGCTTAAGCGCTGAGCGCGCCTTACGAAAGGTCTTTAGGCTGGATATGATCGCTGTTTTGCGATTATGTCCCAGAGGGTTGCCCGAACGGAGGAGGCCCGCTATCGAGGGCCCCGCTAAGTATTGGGGAACGAGGAATTTTTTAATCGCGCAAGCTAATACAGCGCCAGTTTCGCTGTCGGGCGTGAGCGATTAGCTTATCGTCGCCGTCGACAACGCACGGGTGCTCTACGGCTTCTAGCAGCGGACGGTCATTATAGGAGTCGCTGTAGCCGTAGCTGCCCTTAAGCGTCATATTGTGTT
>LUKI01000195.1 GCA_001593685.1 Gammaproteobacteria bacterium F7 | reverse complement strand
GTTAACGCCTAAGCAGCTAGCCTTTATTAAATTAAAGGCGCGACTGTTGTTGGCTCAGCAGCTGCCGGCTGAGGCGGCAACATTGTTAGGTCAGCAGTTGACTAATGAGCAAACAGCGGCCGCTGACGACCAGGAACTCTTTGCACTGTTGGCGACTGCTTCGCAACGGGCAGGGCAACACCAACGCGCGGTTGAGGTTTATCAGCAGCTACTGGCGCTGGACAATCAGCAGGCGCCGTGGTGGGTTGGCTTAGCGATTTCGCAGGAGGCCTTAAAACAACCTGGTGCGGCGCTCAGTGCTTATCGCCGGGCGCGAGGTGTGGTCGGCATCAGTCCGGCGTTATTGCGCTATGCTGAAAGTCGAATAACCCAATTACAGTAATGACAGTAGCGACGGTGTAAAACCACTGTGCTTGATGATGGAGCAATAATGGCCGAGCCCATTAAAAAAATTCGCCTTGGTGACTTGCTGGTGCAGGAAAATGTGATTTCCGAAGCGCAGCTAACTCACGCCCTTGATGAGCAGAAGCGGCTTGGCTTGAAGCTTGGCCGTACCTTGATCGAGCTGAATTTTCTCAGTGAAGATCAGTTACTGCAGTTTCTGTCCCAACAACTCAATATCCCTTATATCGATATTGATACGCTGGTTTTTGATGAAGAGCTGGTTCTGAACTTGCCGGAGGCACTGGCGCGGCGTTATCGCGCTATTGTCTTGGGTGAGGAGCAGGGTGAGTTATTGGTGGGTATGGCTGACCCCATGGATATTCATGCCTATGACGAGATCGTACGCGCCGTAAACCGGCCAATGCGACTTGCGGTGGTGCGTGAAAGTGACCTGTTGGCGGCGCTGGATAGGGTTTACCGACGGATTGGCGAAATCGAAACGCTGGCCGAGGAACTGCATGATGAACTGGGTGAAGACCAGTTTGATATTGGTCAGCTGACCGCAGCTGATGATAGCGATGCGCCGGTTGTTAGACTACTGCAATCCATTTTTGAAGACGCGTTACAGATGAAAGCGTCGGATATTCATATTGAGCCTGACGATACGGTGGTGCGTATTCGCCAGCGTGTTGATGGTGTGTTGCAAGAACATGTGATGAAGGAAAAGCGCATCACCTCCGACTCGCCAAACTGGGTCGGCAAGGTCGATAAACGAATATCAATGTCATGATTAGCAACCCGCACGCTGAAACGACC
>LUKI01000194.1 GCA_001593685.1 Gammaproteobacteria bacterium F7 | reverse complement strand
GTGACAGGTGGTAGTGCTGAGGCGACAACACATAATTCACCGGCATCCCCTTTAACCCGTTGCTATCAACGAATTTACGCAATGCTTCAGCGCGACTGTGCGGGTCATGAGCTGGTAAAAAGTCGCAATTGGTAAGTGTAAGCTGCGCGGTGTCAAAACCACCAACCTGGGCCACAGCAAGGCCAGCCGTACAGACATGCAGCCCCACCTGCCCATCAACAGCGCCCTTTTTAGCGAATATTTTTAACAGAACCGAATCCCCAGTAATCAGTTTATTGTTGTTTAGTGTAGACTATCCTGACATCTTTACGGCCTATTACCGCAGGGCTTCTGACTAACAAGCTGCATCCGAGTGTAGTCATTAAGTCAGTAGAAATCAAAACCTTAACCAACTCAGACAGAAACTGCTTTTAACGACGCGCGCGCCAAACAAAGACCATTCAACCTCTGAATCATGCGAGGGGTTAAAGCATTAGCTGCGCAGTTCGTTTTGTTACTGTACGCTACGGCCCTGACAGCAGAAATTTTACCCTGTGCTGAGGAACCCAAAATAACCTAATGCTTCATATCATTCTGTTTGAACCTGAAATCCCACCGAATACAGGCAATATTATCCGCCTGGCCGCCAATACTGGCTGCCAATTGCATATTATCAAACCAATGGCGTTCGAGTTTGATGACAAGCGCTTACGCCGGGCCGGGCTCGATTATCATGAATGGGCCAACGTACAGTTTTATGACAGCTTCGCCGAATGTTGCGACAACCCGGCAATAGAGCGTGTTTTTGCATTAACCACTAAGGCAACTTGCAGTTACAGTGAAACAAGTTACCGGGCGGGCGATGCTTTAATGTTTGGGCCTGAGTCACGAGGCCTGCCAGCCAACATCAGGGAAAGCGTGCCAGAACAGCAGCGCCTGCGCATTCCCATGCTGCCAGACAGCCGCAGCCTGAACTTGTCAAACTCAGTTGCTGTAGTGGTTTTTGAGGCATGGCGACAATTAGGGTTTGAGGGTGGCGCCTAAGGGGAGGACCAGAAAGCCTCTGAATAAGTTATGCCGTCTCAATAAAGCTGAGGCAGATATCGACTGGGAGAGCTTGTTCGAAGCTATGCTGGTCGCACCTTCAAAACAGTAGCCAATGCCGCCCGATCGCTCAAAGACAGAACGGGCTAAAGCGCAGGTTTATGGATCATGGGGAATACTTAACGGA
>LUKI01000193.1 GCA_001593685.1 Gammaproteobacteria bacterium F7 | reverse complement strand
TTCTTTACCCAACCAGGCCGCGGATGCGGAGGTCGCCGTCACACCAGGAATAACCTCGTAATCAATACCCTGTTGCTCAAGACGACGAATCTGCTCTCCAATGGCGCCATAAACGGAGGGGTCCCCGGAATGCACTCGCGCCACATCCTTGCCTTCCGCATGAGCCGCCTCGATATGGACCATGATCTCATCCAGGTCAATCGAAGCCGTATCAATGATTTTCTCGGCATGACCTTCGGCGACATCGAGAATTTCACGCGGCACTAACGAGCCTGCATATAAAATCACGGGAGAATTTTTAATCAGGCGCTGGCCTTTTACTGTGATTAGCTCCGGATCGCCCGGGCCCGCGCCAATAAAATAGACTGTCATTTCAATTCCTATTCACTCACTGAGTGATTTATTTGTGTGATGAGTGCAGTGTGGACAAGGCAAAAATGGTGAAAAAGCGCAGTTTATAAAACATAAATGAGCATTTTAGAGCCATTTTTAACGCAGTCAGCACCAGCGCAATAACAAATTAATTACTCAGCTTTTTCTTGTAGCCGCGGGGCGTATAGACCCACTCTTTAGTGCCATTAACAATATGGCGTGACTCACTATTGCCCACCGATACCAGCGTGAACATATCAACATCCTTGGCATCCAACTCGCCCAATGTCGTGATGGTGATACTTTCATCTTCGCGAGTTAACTGACGCCCCAATAATACCGGTGTCGAAGCCGGGCGGAACTGCAATAAAATATCGCGTGCCGCATTGAGCTGCCAATCACGCTTTTTCGATACCGGGTTATAAAAGGAAATCACAAAATCGCCTTTACCGGCGCAGTGAATACGCTGTTCAATCGTTTCCCAGGGCGTCAGCAAGTCCGACAAAGACACGGTACAAAAGTCGTGCCCCAGCAGGGCGCCCACTCGCGAAGCACCGGCTTGCATGGCAGAAATGCCAGGAATCACATCAATCTCCACGTCCAGCCACTCCGGGTGCGCCTCCTGACCCTCCAGTTGACGATCCAGTAACTCAAACACCAGCGTAGCCATGGCATAAATACCAATGTCACCACTGGAAACCAGCGCCGTGGTTTTTCCGGCCGCGGCCAGATCGAGCGCTAATCGTGCACGATTAATCTCCTCGCCCAGCGGCAGGTCATGATGCACCTTGCCATCACACACATCACCCAACAGATCCAAATACAGGCCATAGGCCACCAGATCGGTACTCGCCTTAAT
>LUKI01000192.1 GCA_001593685.1 Gammaproteobacteria bacterium F7 | reverse complement strand
GTGTCGCGGCTGAATTATTACCCGCATTGCCTGTGCAGACTGATGTGATTGAGCAGGAGCGTTTTGATATTTCTGTTGAGGAGGTGGCTGCGCGCGATTTCTTTGTTGGCCTGGTTAAGGGTACCGATTTGAATATTGTGGTGCCCCCGGACCTGACCGGAACCCTCAGTTTGGATTTACAAAACGTGACCATCGAAGAGGTTATGCAGGTGGTGCGTGATAGCTATGGCTATGACTTTGTCCGCAAGGGTAATCTTTATCGGGTCCTTCCAAACGGGATGCGTACCCGCATTTTTAAAATCGATTATTTGAACGTACAACGCATGGGGTCTTCGGAAACGCAGGTCAGTTCGGGACAGGTCAGCAGCGCTGGCAGTAGTGACAGTAGCAGTGGGAGCTCGGACAATAACAGAGATAACGACGATGACAATGATAATTCCGACAATCAGACGGTGGTTGGCACTCGGTTAAAAACCAATACCGATGCAGATTTCTGGGCGGGGTTATCTGAAACGATTAGCATAATTATTGGTGCCGGTGAGAATCGCCGGGTTGTTGTGTCCCCGCAATCCGGGATGGTGATTGTGCACGCTTTGGCGAGTGAATTACGCGCGGTTGCAGAGTTTCTGGATAAAGCTGAACTGTCATTGCGCCGGCAGGTGATTCTGGAGGCTAAAATTCTTGAAGTGGAGTTGAGTGATGGCTTTCAGGCCGGCGTTAACTGGTCAGCCTTGGCAGAAGTAGGCCAAGATAAAAATGTCATTTTTGGCACTGGCCTGACCAATAGTGTTCGCACGATTAATCCTGTCACGGGTGATACAACCTTGACGAATACGATACTTGGTACACCAACGGCCACTACGGCTGCCAGTGATAGTGTCGGCGGTGTATTCAGCGCGGCGTTAAACCTTAAGGACTTTAATGCGCTGATTGACCTGCTATCGACGCAGGGCTCCGTTCAAGTGTTGTCCAGTCCGCGCATTTCCACCGTTAATAACCAAAAGGCCGTGATCAAGGTGGGTACCGATGAGTTTTTTGTCACAGAGATTTCCTCAGAAACCACCACGAATACTTCGTCAACGACGAGCACTGATGTGGAGCTGACACCTTTCTTTTCCGGTATAGCGCTGGATGTGACCCCTCAAATTAGCGAGGAGGGTGAGGTGGTGCTACATATCCACCCAACGGTTAGTGAAGTGACCGATCAAACAAAAACGGTCGTTGGGCCTAATGG
>LUKI01000191.1 GCA_001593685.1 Gammaproteobacteria bacterium F7 | reverse complement strand
AAGTCGACCGCCTGTCCCAACTGGTCGACCAAATGATGGGCCCCAACCAGCCCCAGCCATTCAGCCCAGTCAACATTCACGAAGTGTTGGAACGGGTACGACAATTACTGCTGTCGGAATCACAAGGGAACATTGATATTGAGCGCGACTATGACCCTAGCATTCCCGAGTTTGAAGGCAACAAAGAGCAACTCATTCAGGCCCTGCTCAACATCGGTCTCAACGCCCAACAGGCGCTCACAGAGGCCAACACCGAACAGGCGAAAATCGTATTTCGGAGTCGTACGGAGCGGCAAATCACTATCGGTAACCAACGTCACCGCGTCGTCTGTCGCGTTGACATCAGCGACAACGGCCCAGGTATCACACCAGCACTACGTGACACCATTTTTTACCCCATGGTAAGCAGTAAAGCCAACGGCACAGGGCTCGGCCTGACTATTGCCCAGCATATCGTTAACCAGCATCATGGCCTCATTGAGCAGCATAGTTCGCCGGGCCATACCTGCTTTACCATCTATATTCCACTACCCGTCGAAGGAGAGTCCCCATGAGCACAGCTGATGTGGTTTGGATTGTTGATGATGATCGTGCTATTCGCTGGGTGCTGGAAAAGGCGCTGGCGCAGGCAAACATTGAGACGGAGTGCTTTGAGCAGGGCGACGATGCTCTCGCCGCGTTAAAAGACCGCTCACCCGCTGCATTAATCAGCGATATTCGTATGCCCGGCCTCAGTGGTCTTGATCTATTAACCGAGATACAACAACGGCACCCGCAATTACCCGTGGTTATCATGACCGCTCACTCGGACCTGGACAGCGCAGTCACATCCTATCAAAGTGGCGCCTTTGAGTACCTGCCTAAACCCTTTGATATCAACGCTGCCACCGATATCGTAAAACGCGCCCTGGCACATAGCCACGAACAAAGCGCGGCATTACAGAATGATCAGTCAAACCACAACAATGGCGACATTATTGGCGAGGCACCCGCCATGCAGGAGGTTTTTCGCGTCATTGGGCGACTGTCCCACTCCGATATTAACGTACTGATTAACGGCGCTTCCGGAACCGGCAAAGAGCTTGTTGCAGGAGCCTTGCACCAGCACAGCCCCAGAGCATCCAAACCCTTTATTGCGCTCAATATGGCCGCTATTCCAAAGGACTTAATCGAATCAGAGTTATTCGGCCACGAGAAGGGCGCCTTCACCGGCGCGATGGCGCAACGCAAGGGACGTTTTGA
>LUKI01000190.1 GCA_001593685.1 Gammaproteobacteria bacterium F7 | reverse complement strand
GGTTAATCCCTCGTGCCCCTCAGCAATGCAGACGTTGGGCTTAAAACTGTGCGCGCAGGCTTCAGACATTTCGGTGGCGAAATAGTCGGGCACGTTGTCGTTGAGTAGGCAACCGACTTCTGGATAGGGGTAAATTTCATCGTATCGCTTGATGGTGGTTTCGCAGGTACGGCGATGAATATGGGTACGGTTAAGCTCAGCGGGCTCATCTAATCCGGCAGAGGCAACGATTTCCATGACCGCTTTGACCGTTTGGCGGTGAAAGCGTGCGACCCGCTCAGCTTTGTTTTCAACCACTAGCCCAGCGCTTAGTTTCGGGTTTTGTGTAGCGATACCGGTAGGGCATTTGTTGGTATTGCAGGTTAGCGACTGGACGCAGCCTAACGCGATCATCATGCCGCGTGCACTATTGCAGGCATCGGCGCCGAGGGCAAAGTTTTTTACCAGATGAAAACCGGTGAATACTTTGCCGCTGGCAATGACCTTGATATGTTGTTTGAGGTTAAAACCCAGCAGTGTGTCACAGACGAAGGCCAGCGCTTCGCGTAGTGGCATCCCAACTGAATTGGAGTACTCCAGCGGTGCCGCACCGGTGCCGCCTTCGCCGCCATCAACGGTAATAAAGTCGGGCATGATGTTGCTCTCCACCATTGCCATACACAATGCGGTAAACTCACTTTTACGCCCCAGGGCCAGTTTAAAACCAATCGGTTTGCCGCCGGATAAATCGCGTAATTGCTGGATAAATGCCATCATTTCCATTGGGCTATTAAAGGCGCTGTGAGTAGCAGGGGATTTAACCGTAGTGCCCGCTTCGACGAGCCTGATACGGGCAATTTCAGGACTGTTTTTGTCGGCCGGTAAAATGCCGCCGTGGCCGGGTTTGGCACCTTGAGATAATTTTATCTCGATCATTTTGATGTTTTTGTGTCTCGCCTGCGTTTGAAATTGCTCAGCACAAAAATTGCCCTGCTGGTCGCGGCAACCAAAATAACCGGTACCAATTTCCCAGACCAGATCGCCGCCGTGTTCCAGGTGGTAGGGGCTGATGCCTCCTTCACCGCTATTGTGAAAAAAACCGCCAATGGCCGCTCCCTTATTCAGCGCGCGGATGGCGTTATCGCTGAGCGCGCCAAAGCTCATTGCCGAGATATTAAAAATACTGGCCGAGTAGGGGTGTTTGCAGTGACGGCCACCGATCACAATGCGCGGGTCGGGGTTATCGGTTTGGATGTGACTGGAGG
>LUKI01000189.1 GCA_001593685.1 Gammaproteobacteria bacterium F7 | reverse complement strand
GCCGATCCCCCCATTGCTGTCGGAGTTTTTGACCGGCCAACAACAATTCATCAGTCACTTGAATATCAAATTTGACGCTGCCGGTAATATGCAGTTTTTTGCTATCCAGCCCTAGTGATACGAAGCGCCGCCCATCGTCTTCAGTCTGTGCGGCAATTACGGCCACTTTGTCGAGCATATCGCCAGTTAATTTAACGAAACGCTGATAGCCTCGCGCCGAGCGTTCCGACAAACGGGCATTGGCTATCAGCACAGGTATATTTTGATGTGTGCAGCAATGTACAAGATTCGGCCACAATTCGGTTTCCATCACCAGCGCCAACCGCGGCTGAACACGGTGCAAAAAGCGCTTTACGGCACCCGGTGTATCGTAGGGCACGTAAACATGAAACACCGAATCACCAAACATCGCCCTCACTCGCTCCGAGCCGGTGGGCGTCATGGTGGTGATAGTAATCGGTAAATCAGGGAAGCACCGCTGAATCTGTTTAATCAGCGGTGCAGCGGCAATCGTTTCGCCCACGGACACAGCGTGCACCCAAAGGCCGTTAATTTGATCTGGAGCTTTAAAAAAACCCAGCCGCTCAGCCCAGCGCTGGCGATATAAGGGCGCTTTACGACTACGCAACAGCAGCCTAAAAAAGACCACCGGTAGTAGCAGGTAATAAAGCAGCGTATAGCTAAATCGATTCACGCTGCACAGCCTAAGGCGAAGCGGCCAACAGCTGCCCCACAAACCTGGTCAGTCATCGTTATCTTTGATTTTTTCGACAATGGCCGTGGTGGAGACCTCATCCAAAAAGCTCAGTCTTTTCACCTCGCCACCTCGCGCCAACACCAGGTCAGCACCAACAATTTCGTCAAGGCTATAATCACCGCCCTTCACCAACACATCTGGCTGTAACTGCTCCAGCAGTTCACGGGGAGTGTCTTCAGCAAAGGGAACAACCCAATCCACCGCTTCCAGACCGGCCAGCACTGTCATGCGTCGGTCAACTGGGTTAATTGGCCGCCCCGGCCCTTTCAGTCGAGCAACCGACTCATCGGTGTTCACACCCACAATCAGGCGATCACCGAGCGCGCCGGCTTCCGCCAAATAGCCAATATGGCCGGCATGAATAATATCGAAACAACCATTGGTAAAGACCACCTTTTCACCATGTGCACGAGCATCATCAATCGCCATCACCAGCTGCTCCACACTCATCACACCGCGTTCGGAGCCATGTTCTCGCTGAATGGCACGTCGCAATTCCGGAGCACTAACCGTTGCCGTACCCAGT
>LUKI01000188.1 GCA_001593685.1 Gammaproteobacteria bacterium F7 | reverse complement strand
CAGCATCTTTTACCACGACCTGCTGGTTTGGCTTCAGACTGCCACGGGTAATACGACCAACACCAATAACACCCACGTAGCTGTCGTAATCAAGCGCCGAAATCTGCATCTGGAAAGGGGCCTCTGGATCAACATCCGGTGCTGGCACATTTTCAGTAATCATTTCAAACAGCGGCGTCATATCTTCCGCCATATCGTCGGCTTCCATACCGGCGATACCATTGATCGCGGAAGCATAAACAATCGGGAAATCCAGTTGTTCGTCGGTCGCGCCCAGTCGGTCAAACAGGTCAAATACCTGATCAACCACCCAGTCAGGTCGAGAACCCGGGCGATCAACCTTATTAACAACAACAATTGGTCGCAGGCCCTGCTCAAAAGCCTTAGAGGTTACAAAGCGCGTCTGCGGCATCGGGCCATCAACAGCATCAACCAGCAGCAACACACAGTCGACCATCGACAATACACGTTCAACCTCACCGCCAAAATCAGCGTGTCCCGGCGTATCAACAATGTTGATGTGATAATCATTCCACTCAATGGCGGTATTTTTCGCCAGAATCGTAATACCGCGCTCTTTCTCTTGGTCATTTGAATCCATCAAGCGCTCAGTACCCTGGTCCTTACGATCCAGTGTACCTGACTGCTGAAGCAGTTTATCAACCAAAGTTGTTTTACCATGGTCAACGTGGGCGATAATCGCGATATTGCGTAACTTACTGATATTCCTAGCCAAACTATGTCACCTACTGAAAATATTGTGTGTTTCGGGACACATTAAAGATAACTGCACTTGGCTACTTACCACAGTAACGCTTGTGGTAGCGAATCAAGTAGCTGCCTTCACGGCCCAAAAATGGTGGCGCATTGTACCTGTAACTTCATGACAAATAGAGTTTTTTCTGTTTTTTTCTGGCTCAGCCGCAGAAGTAAAGGTCGCCTGCCATGAAGGAAAGCGAGCCACCCTCCCACCACAAACAACAACACAACCCCATTCAAACTCTCATTACGAGTGCTTTGTCGGATCTATCTTGAGTAAGTGGCTTTATCCATAAAAGCTTCTTTATCTGAATCCAATCAATACAACACTACCCCACTGATCGCATTGACGACAGATGACTCACACCCAATAAACCGCTATAATCTGCGGCCATTTTTTTTAGATATGACATAGAGTTACGGTATGGCAGTTTCAAAACCAAAACCCGGCCAGCGCAAAGCGGTTTCATTGATTTCAGGCGGCCTCGACTCCATGCTCGCCACCAAGGTAATCATGGATCAAGGCATTCACGTT
>LUKI01000187.1 GCA_001593685.1 Gammaproteobacteria bacterium F7 | reverse complement strand
GGCTAACAGATTTAGACTCTCTCTGAGTTTAAGTAAAAGTTGCCAACTATGGATAATCAGATACTGCTCTTCTACGCCTTTGTATATGCTTCAGCGCTATTTTACACCGCCTGGTATATTGAGCGCAGGGAGTTTACTTTTAGGCAACTTCAGCCTGTTATTTATAGTTTTTCGATCGCGGTTTATTGCAGTTCCTGGACATTTCTTGGTGCCGTTGGGCGCGCGGTCGAAGGGGGCTGGAACTTCCTGCCTATTTACCTGGGGCCAATCCTGTTATTTGTTTTTGGCTGGCGCTTTATACGTCACTTATTGTTAGTCAGTGCCCGTAATAAAGTGACCTCGATTGCCGATTTTATTGGTTCTCGTTATGGTAAAAGCCAACGCTTGGCTGCGTTAATTACAATCATTGCTGTGGTCGGGTCGCTGCCTTATATAGCCCTTCAGTTGCAGGCGGTATCACTGGTTTGGACAACCATTAATGCGGACGCTGCGACTGAAACGCTTAGCTTTGGTAATACCTTCGAAATAAATAATGGTGTAAGCCTAATAGCGGCTGCTGTTATGGCCTGGTTTGCTATTGTATTTGGTACTCGGATTATTGAGGGGCCGCGACGGCATAAAGGGTTAATGGGGGCAATGGCGCTGGATTCGCTGGTTAAGTTATTAGCGTTTATTGCGGTAGGCTTTTTTGCAGTACAGTTACTATTTCGTGAAGGCATAGTTCATGACCTACCCGGGCATTTGTTGGCTGAATCAAAGGATATTGATTTAAAGTTTATCACCCAGACTTTATTAGCAATGATGGCGATTGTCTGTCTGCCACGGCAGTTTCATGTGATGGCCGTTGAAAACCATAGTAGCCGTGACGTTCGCGCTGCTCGATGGTTATTCCCGTGTTACTTGGCGCTCTTTTGTATTTTTATTTTCCCGATCGCTCTCGCTGGACAGAATCTATTGGCTGGCGTTGATGCTTCGGCAGATAGTTACGTAATACTGCTTCCACTCGCTGAAAATAGTCACCTGATTACGGCCTTTGCCTTTATCGGTGCGCTAGCCGCTGCAATTGGTATGGTTGTGGTAGCGACGTTAACGCTTTCGATCATGATCTCTAACGAATTAGTGGTGCCACTTTGGTTGCGCTTTAGCAGCAAGGCGACTATTGATTTAGGCAATCGCTTGCGCGACGTTCGACGCATATCAATGATATTGATACTGCTTCTTGCCTGGCTGTTGGAGCAACACTTTCAAAATATCACTGGGCTAGCTTCATTGGAGCTAAGCTCTTTTTCTACTCGCGCCCGCAA
>LUKI01000186.1 GCA_001593685.1 Gammaproteobacteria bacterium F7 | reverse complement strand
TCACTAAATTTTAATGTCAACGAAGGCGTCGTTACGAATTTCACGTAACCATAGCTGTAATTCTTCGTTGAATTTGCGGCGATAGATCACTTCACGAGCCTGCTGACGAGCGGCTTCGGCACCAATATCCTGTTGACGACGACCTTGGACTTCCAAAATATGCCAGCCATAACGGCTTTTGAAAGGGGCGCTGATACCGTCAACCGGCGTTTCCTTCATAACTTTTACGAAACTAGGTACCAAGCCCGCGGGTGTGATCCAGCCCAGTTCGCCGCCCTTGGCTCGAGAGCCGGGGTCTGCGCTGTATAGGCGTGCCAACTCGGCAAAGTCTTCACCGGATTGAATCCGGGTGAAGAGATCGTAGATCATTTCTTCAGCCTGACGCTCAGAGCGAATTTCGTTCGGTTGAATGAGGATATGACGCACCTGCGTTTGATCCTGAATGATGCTGGTGCCACCACGTTTTTCGAGTAACTTAACTAAATGGAAACCGTTGGAGCTGGCAATGGGTTCAGATACTTCGCCGTCGTTGAGTGTTTTAACCGTGTTTTTGAAGAGCGATGGTAACTGTGACTCATCGCGCCAGCCCATGCTGCCGCCCTGTTCTGCGTTGGGGCCGTCAGAGTGCTGTTTTGCCAGCGCTACGAAGTCAGCGCCAGATTGTAGCTGCTGGTAAAGTGCCTGGGCCTGTTTTTTGGCTTTTTGGCGTGCTGGCTGGGTGTTGTTATCGGGTTTCACCAGAATGTGAGCAATATGGAACTTGCTTGCTAACAGCGCCTTACCCTCTGCGGAATCGAGGAAATTATCGATTTCCTGGTCGGTAATCTGGATGCGAGGGCCAACGCTGCCCTGGCGTGCACGGGTGGTCAGTAGTTCTCGACGTATTTGTTCGCGGGTGGCGGCATAATCCGAGCCCTCGGCAATAATCGCCTGCTGGAATTGCTCCAGCGTCATATTATTTTGTGCAGCAATACGTGAAATGGCTTCGTTGAGAGAGGTGTCATCAACACGGATGCCTCCTCGTTCGGCAATTTGTAACTGCAGGCTTTCCATAATCAGGCTTTCAACCACCTGCTGAATCAGGACCTTCTTGGGTGGCATCGGTTGGTTGCGTTGTTGCAGGTTACGAATAGCCGAATCAATGGCCTGCTGTACCTGGCTTTGCATGATGATGTCATCGTTGACGATCACGGCAATACGATCCAAGGGCTGGATTGCGGCATACAGCACGGATGGCGCTAAACAAAGTGCGGCCAACAGGGTGGTGAAGTATTTACGTAGAGAATTAAGCATAGATTAGGTTGCCTATTAGTC
>LUKI01000185.1 GCA_001593685.1 Gammaproteobacteria bacterium F7 | reverse complement strand
GCCGGCATAGCCGTCGCCAGAGAACAGGTTGTTACCATCTTTGCTGATGGACATGTGTACGTGCATACCGCTACCGTTGTCGCCAACCAGAGGCTTAGGCATAAAGGTTGCGGTTTTGCCGTAGGCGTGAGCCACGTTGTGCACGCAGTATTTCAGAATCTGAACTTCATCGGCTTTGTGCACCAGTGTGTTGAATTTAACACCGATTTCGCACTGGCCAGCGGTGCCTACTTCATGGTGGTGAACTTCCACATCCAGGCCCATTTGCTCCATGGCAGAACACATGGCAGTACGCAGGTCGTGCAATGAGTCAACGGGTGGCACAGGGAAGTAGCCGCCTTTTACGCGTGGGCGGTGGCCCATGTTGCCGCCTTCGATGCTGCTGCTGGAGGACCAGGCTGCTTCTTCAGAGTTGATGGTGAAGCCGGAGCCGCTGATGTCGTCGTGCCATTTCACATCGTCAAACACGAAGAACTCGGGTTCCGGGCCCATGAATACAGTGTCGCCAATACCGGTGGCTTTCAGGTACTCTTCAGCGCGCGAGGCGATGGAGCGTGGGTCACGGTTGTAACCTTGCATGGTGTTAGGTTCAACGATGCTACAGCTGATATTCAGTGTTGGCTCTTCGGTGAATGGGTCAATAACGGCTGTTTCGTCGTCTGGAAGCAGTACCATGTCGGAATCGTTAATGCCTTTCCAGCCAGAGATCGATGAGCCATCGAACATCTTGCCTTGCTCAAAAAACTCTTCATCAACTTCGCTGGTTGGCATAGATACGTGGTGCTCTTTGCCGTGAGTATCAGTGAAGCGTAAGTCAATCCAGCGGATGCTGTGTTCTTCGATTAGCGCTAAAGTCTTCGACATAATGCTTTCTCCGTTGTGCTAGCAAGCTAGTTTTAAAGTTTAAGAACTGCGGGGTGGCCCCGTTAAATCTGAATGCTGAGCATGTAGCAAAGGCTGTGCCAGCTTTGCTTTGGATGAGTGAAAGAAGGCTTTTAAGAGTGCCTGCCTCATAAAAGCCTTTATAATCAAGGTCTTAATTATCTTGTTCTTGTTTTGAGTGTTTTTTTAAGGCTGCCATGTGGCGCGATTGTTAATGTAGCCGCCCCGTTGGTGAGCCCCTTTTTGTATTCTGTCATTTATTTTGTGCGATAGTGGTGCGGTGACAAGGGATTTTTGCACAAAATTGGTGCGTTTTTCTGTAGCTACTCTTCAACTCGAATGGTGATGACAATATCGAGATCGTCCTGCTGAGTTTCTATGATGGTGTGGCCGTGTACGCGACACCAAGCAGGAATGTCATGCAGTGCACCGGGATCGGTG
>LUKI01000184.1 GCA_001593685.1 Gammaproteobacteria bacterium F7 | reverse complement strand
GGCACTGCTGGCTTTCCCAATGTGGCTGCTGTTTGAAACGGGCATTATTTTGGCGCGATTTAACCGCAAAAGTCACAAAAAAGAACAGCAGGAAAAAGCCGCCGAAGAGGCTCAAGAACCCCACACTGAAGCTGACGAGAGCCAGGGAAAGGGTTAACTGAACGTCCTGATTGAGGGCTTATTAAGCATTCACCTCAAGTAAAAAAGTGACCGGCCCGTCATTAATGAGTGCTACCTGCATATCAGCAGCAAACTCACCTGTGGCAACCTTCGCATAACGCGCCTTCGCCTGAGTAACAACATAGTCATATAAAGCCTCGGCATCAGCTGGCGCAGCAGCGCTCGAAAAGCTTGGTCTCGCTCCCTTTTGCGTGTCTGCCGCCAAGGTAAACTGAGAAACCAACAGCAGCCCGCCCTCAACCTGCTGTACATTCAAATTCATCTTATCCTCAGCATCGCTGAACACCCGATAGCTCAGTAGCTTATCCAGCAAACGGTCAGCAATTGCTTGATCATCACCACGCTGAACGGCCAACAACACCAACAACCCTTGGCCAATGTCACCAATACATTCACCCTTCACAACCACACTGGCTTCAGTGACACGTTGAATTAACGCTCTCAAAATTAGCCCTCATTTTTGAAATAAAATGTCCCGCAATCCGGCATGACAGGTCGATGCCAGATTACACATTTCCAATTAAATCGCGAAAACGATACCCCATTTCCTGGGTAGCGCGCACGAGCGCATCAATAATACCCGGCTCCAAGGCTGAGTGACCCGCATCACGGACAATTTCCAGTTTTGACTGCGGCCAGTTATGGTGAAGGTCAAAGGCATTATCCAAAGGGCAAATAATATCGTAACGGCCATGTACAATAATGCCAGGCACATCAGCCAACTTATAGGCATCACGCAACAACTGATTAGGTGCCAGAAAAATACCGTTGACGAAATAATGCGCCTCAATGCGCGCCATCGACAACGCCACATGCGGATCCGCAAAATGCTCAACGACATCGTGATTGGGACGCAGGGTTGCACAGCGAGCTTCCCAGGTTGACCAGGCTTTGGCCGTTGCCATGCGCATCACATCATCAGCACCGGTGAGCCGCTTGTAATAGGCGGCCATAAAGTCATCGCGCTCTGACTCTGGAATCAAGCGCTCATAGTCTTGCCAATAATCGGGGAACACGTGGCTCGCACCATCCTGATAGAACCACCGCAGATCCTGCTCCCGGCATAAAAAAATACCTCGCAAAATTAAGGCCAATACACGATCAGTATGAAGCTGCGCATAGGCCAGACTCAGGGTCGACCCCCAAGAGCCTCCAAACAGAAGCCACTGCTCGATACCCAGTCG
>LUKI01000183.1 GCA_001593685.1 Gammaproteobacteria bacterium F7 | reverse complement strand
GCCGGGGAAAATACGCGTTTGGCGACCGCCCTTGCCGTGATGGAAGGTGGGTTCGGACACATCACGACGTGGAATGCTGATCGAATCGCCGCGCTCCATGTCGGTAATGCTGCGTTGTTTAATGGAGTCGGCAACGGCTTCGCGAATGTGTTTGCGATAACGGCGCAGGAAGCGCTGCCGGTTGACCGCACTTTTGTGTTTTCCGTTAAGTCGCCGATCAATAATCAGAAAAGCCATTATGAATTGCCACCTGCACGCTCGTCGTTTATGTGAAGCGGTTGTTTATGCCGCTTTACCCTGAACTGCCGAGGTTCGGTTTTGCCGTACCCCGGCACCCGTTTTTATTGGGACTTGCGTACCCGCAGGTACCACTCGGAGAGCAGTCGCACCTGTTTCTCCGTGTAACCGCGATCGATCATGCGGTCGACGAAATCCTTGTGTTTGCTTTGATCCTCTTTCGAAGATTTTGCATTGAAGGAGATCACAGGTAGCAGATCCTCGGTGCTGGAGAACATGTTTTTCTCGATCACCAGCTTGAGCTTTTCGTAGCTGTTCCAGGCGGGGTTTTTGCCCTGATTCGCGGCGCGGGCGCGCAGTACAAAATTGACCACCTCGTGGCGGAAATCCTTGGGATTACTGATGCCTGCGGGCTTCTCGATTTTTTCCAGTTCATCGTTGAGGGCATTGTGATCGAGAATTTCACCGGTTTCAGGATTGCGGTACTCCTGGTCCTGAATCCACAGGTCGGCATAGGTGATGTAGCGGTCGAAAATATTTTGACCATACTCGGAGTAGGATTCCAGGTAAGCGGTCTGAATTTCCTTGCTGATAAAGTCGATATACTGCGGCGCGACAAATTCTTTCAGGTAATTCAGGTAGCGGTCATGCAGCTCGGCCGGGAATTGTTCCTGTTCAATCTGTTTTTCCAGTACATATAGCAGGTGCACGGGGTTGGCCGCGACTTCGGTGGGATCGAAGTTGAACACCTTGGAGAGGATCTTAAAGGCAAAGCGTGTGGACAGGCCGTTCATGCCTTCGTTGACGCCCGCCGCATCCTTGTATTCCTGAATGGATTTCGCTTTGGGGTCGGTGTCCTTGAGGTTCTCACCATTGTAGACGCGCATTTTTGAATAGATGCTGGAGTTTTCTGGCTCAATCAGGCGCGACAGCACCGTGAACTGTGCCAGCATGTTGAGTGTATCTGGTGCACAGGGGGCTTCGCTCAGGGAGCTGTTAGCCAGCAGCTTTTTGTAAATCTCAATTTCTTCGTTGACTTGCAAACAGTAGGGCACCTTGACGATATAGACCCGGTCGATAAAGAGTTTAAAACCGGCGACCATATCCAACGTCCCGATGGCGGTGGTGG
>LUKI01000182.1 GCA_001593685.1 Gammaproteobacteria bacterium F7 | reverse complement strand
CATTGGCGGTCATGGTGCACTGATTTAGGGCTATTAGAATAGGGTGGATAGTATGCACTAATTTGGTGCATTAAAGAAGGCGCTAATTGGTGTGTGTATTCTTTTGCGCTCAGGCGCTGGAGCAGCGCCTGATGAGCGAATTAATTTGCTGGTTTAGGCTTTGCAGGCGCCGGTGGTTTTACGGTGGCTCGAAAAACATACACGGTCACCGGGTTGCCCGATTGCACTGTTTTGCCGGATTTGTCGACAATACGCACATTGAGGCGATGTTCACCGCGTTCAAAATTATTCAGTACAAGGCTGCTGTTACGACTGGCCGGTTGAATGGGCTGACCATTGTCCATGAACTGGATGAGGTGGCCCGCGCGTAGCCCTGGCTCTATGCTGGCTGCCAAGGTGGTTGTTGGCTCGTTGCGGATTGTTGCCTGGTCGGCGGGACTGCTAATTTCCAGGCGGCTATAGGTTTTGCTGTCCATTGTGGCTGTGTTGCTATGGGGGGACGAAGGAATGTTTTTTAGCTCAGGCATTTTTTGAATATTGACAGGTTCGACAATCACTTTTTCAGCATTTTTGCTTTTGGTATCTGAAAAAGAAGGCACGCCATTTTCGTCGACATGCTTGTAGACCTCTTCGGCGCTTGTAACTTGAGTTGCCAAAAGGCTGGTGCTGATGAGCAGGCCAGCGGTGATATGTTTAATCATAAAATCCTCCCGAAAGACCCCTTAAAATAAGCTATTTCTGAAGGTCAGCCAATAAAAAACCCCTGCCCCATTTACGAAAATGCTAAACGGGGCAGGGGTTTGGACAGCGTTAGGGCTGAGCCATTCCCGTAGGGAGAGGGAAATTGTAATAACCCCTCACTACGCGAAATGGTGGTGCAGCCTAATTATACGCTGTAGTAAAGCTCAAACTCAGCGGGGTGAACCGACATGTTCAAACGGTCTACTTCTTCCTGCTTCAGAGCAATGTAAGCATCAATCATGTCGTCGCTGAAGACGCCGCCAGCGGTTAAGAAGGCGCGATCCTTATCCAGTGCATCGAGGGCTGCGGACAGCGAAGGAGCCACTGTTGGGATCTCTTTGGCTTCTTCCGGTGGTAAGTCGTACAAATCCTTATCCATGGCGTCGCCAGGGTGGATTTTATTTTGAATACCGTCCAGGCCAGCCATCAGCAATGCTGCAAAACACAGGTATGGGTTAGCCGATGGGTCAGGGAAACGCACTTCAACGCGACGCGCTTTCGGGCTGCCAACGTGTGGGATACGGATAGAGGCAGAGCGGTTACGTGCGGAGTAGGCCAGCATGACCGGCGCTTCAAAACCTGGAACCAAACGCTTGTAGGCGTTGGTTGAGGCGTTAGTGAAAGCGTTCAGTGCACG
>LUKI01000181.1 GCA_001593685.1 Gammaproteobacteria bacterium F7 | reverse complement strand
CGGTTGGACGAACACCACGCCAGCGGCTTGCACCAGCCTTACCTAGACGGCGCAGGCTATGCTCACTATTGCTCACTTCACCGATTGTCGCACGACACTCAGTCAAGATTTTGCGCATCTCACCAGAACGAAGACGCAGCGTGCAGTAATTACCTTCACGAGCAACGATTTGAGCAGAAGTACCGGCGCTACGTGCAATTTGAGCACCCTTGCCCGGCTTCATTTCAATACAGTGAACGATGGTACCCACTGGAATATTCTTCAGCTGAAGCGTGTTACCGTTTTTAATTGGCGCTTCCGCACCAGCAGCAATCGCATCACCCGCCTTAATACCTTTTGGCGCAATGATGTAACGACGCTCACCATCAGCAAACAGCACCAGCGCAATATTCGCCGAACGGTTTGGATCGTACTCCAGACGCTCAACCTTTGCTGGGATACCGTCTTTATCAGCACGACGAAAATCGATTACACGGTAATGCTGCTTATGACCACCACCAATGTGACGAGTGGTAATACGGCCTCGGTTGTTACGACCACCGCTCTTGGACTTACTGTCCAGCAGAGGCGCAAAAGGCTTACCCTTGTGAAGATCGCTGTGAACAACCTTAACAACGTGACGGCGCCCCGGGGAGGTTGGTTTACATTTTACAATAGCCATTCTCTTAAACCCTTATTCCGCGCTCACGAAGTCAATGTCTTGACCTTCTTGAAGCGTCACGTAAGCCTTATGAGTATCGTTACGCTTACCCATACCAAAACGGTTACGCTTGGTTTTACCTTTGATGTTTACTGTCTGAACCTTAGCAACCTTAACTTCGAACAACTGCTCAACAGCCGCCTTGATTTCAGGCTTAGTTGCGTCAGGTGCAACTTTAAAAACAACCTGGTTGTTTTGCTCGGCCGCCATTGTCGCTTTTTCAGAAACCAGAGGACCTAGCAATACTTTATAAATGCGTTCTTGGTTCATCCTAAGATCTCCTCAAACTTCTTCAGCGCAGACACAGTGATAACCACTTTGTCGTGACCGACCAGACTAACTGGATCCGCAGAAGCAACATCGCGAACATCAGCATTTGGCACGTTACGTGCTGCCAGATACAGATTCTCGTTGACCTCATCAGAGATCGCCAGAACACTGCCAGACAGACCAAAGCCGTTCATCTTTTCAACAAAGGCTTTCGTTTTTGGCTGATCCAGCTCCAGACTCTCAACAACAACCATACGCTCCTGACGAACCAATTCAGACAGAATCGCACGCATCGCGCCGCGATACATTTTCTTGTTAACTTTTTGCTCGTGGCTTTGTGGCTTGGCCGCAAAAGTAACACCACCGCTACGCCAGATCGGGCTACGGATAGTACCGGCACGAGCACGACCCGTACCTTTTTGACGCCATGGCTTAGAAC
>LUKI01000180.1 GCA_001593685.1 Gammaproteobacteria bacterium F7 | reverse complement strand
AGACACCAACCTGCTTTGCCAGGGCGGCGGTGGTAATGCGTTCGCCTAGGTTATTTTCGAGCATTTGCACCAGTGCTTGCAGAATATCCTGTTGGCGGGACTGCTTATTTTGCGCGCTCATTTTTACGGTTTAGCCCTGTGAGTCCGGCTTGTGGATGAGCGTGCCAATACCTTTATCTGTAAAGATTTCCAGCAGTGTTGAGTGGGCGACACGACCATCAATGATATGGGCGCTGGCAACACCACTGTCAACGGCTTCCAGTGCACAGTTAATCTTTGGCAGCATGCCGCCGTAGATGGTGCCGTCGGCGATGAGTTCGTTGACCCGCTGTGGATCCAGGCCGGTCAGTACGTCACCATTGCTGTCGAGTAAGCCAGCGGTATTGGTGAGTAGGATTAACTTTTCTGCCTGTAGCTTTTCTGCAACTTTACCGGCCACCAGATCGGCATTGATGTTGTACGAGGCGCCATCATCTCCAACGCCAATGGGGGCGATAACGGGAATAAAGTCACTATGAACCAGCATATCGACGACTTCTGTGCTGATGTCCTCAACCTGCCCAACGTGGCCAATATCAATGATTTCCGAGGCATCTACTTCGGGCGTTTTACGTGTAACATGCAGCTTTTTGGCCTGAATAAAATGGCCGTCTTTGCCGGTCAAGCCAACGGCTTTGCCGCCGTTTTGATTAATTAAGCTGACGATTTCCTTATTAACTAAACCGCCCAGAACCATTTCAACCACATCCATGGTTTGGCTGTCGGTGACGCGCATGCCATCCACAAAGTGTGATTCGATATTGAGTTTGTCCAGGTAGTGGCCGATTTGTGGGCCGCCACCATGCACGATTACCGGGTTAATGCCAACGTGCTTCAGCAGCACGATGTCTCGTGCAAAGCTGTTTTTCAGTGTGTCATCGGTCATTGCGTTGCCGCCATATTTAATGACTAACGTTTTGCCGCTAAAGCGCTGGATGTAGGGCAGCGCCTCGGTAAGGACTTCGGGAATCACGCTGAGAGAGTTATCTGTAGACATCGAAAATAGGCCGTTTTGTCGGTGGCTGGGAAGGTGGCATAGCTTGCCAGATAGGGGGGCTGGGGACAAGTCTGTGATGGTTGCGCTATTGCGCGCAGCCATCACCTCAGATCATTAGCTTAAAAAGGGATTGCCAGATCCGGTTTAATTGCCAGCAGCTGGGTTTTGAATAATTCCTGAATATCGGCCAACGCGCCCTCGTCTTCACCGGCGAAGCGCAAGACTAGCATCGGGGTGGTATTGGACGCGCGAACCAGTCCCCAGCCGTTTTCGAAGTCAGCGCGTACACCATCAATGGTGGCCACATCAGCGCCCGGGAATTGCCCCTGTTCCTGTAATTGGCTGACCAGTGTGAATTTGTTTTCATCGGTGACTTCAATGT
>LUKI01000179.1 GCA_001593685.1 Gammaproteobacteria bacterium F7 | reverse complement strand
CGTCTGGGCGGTGCTGAAATCGCACGTTCAGAATGGTATCGCGAAGGTCGTGTGCCTCTGCACACACTGCGTGCTGACATTGATTACGCTACCAGCGAAGCTTCCACAACCTACGGCATCATCGGTGTGAAAGTTTGGGTCTTCAAAGGTGAAGTCCTGGGTGGTATTGAACAGGTAAGAGCAGAGCGTAAAGCTGATAAAGCCAACCAAGGCAATAAAGGCCGTAACGCTCGCTAAGAGGTAAGGAATTTAATCCATGCTACAACCAAAACGTACAAAATTCCGCAAGACCATGAAAGGCCGCAACCGTGGCCTGGCTATTCGCGGAAGCTCAGTAAGCTTTGGCGATTTTGGCCTCAAGGCTACTGGTCGTGGTCGTATCACGGCTCGCCAGATTGAAGCGGCACGTCGTGCCATGACTCGTCACATTAAACGTGGCGGTAAAATCTGGATTCGCATTTTCCCAGACAAGCCAATCACCAAGAAGCCTCTTGAAGTGCGTCAAGGTAAAGGTAAGGGTAGTGTTGAATACTGGGTATGTCAGATTCAACCAGGTCGCGTTCTTTATGAAATGGACGGTGTGTCTGAAGAGCTCGCTCGCGAAGCCTTCGACCTGGCTGCTGCCAAGCTGCCGATTGAAACAACTTTCGTTAAGCGGACGGTGATGTAATGAAAGCAACAGAATTACGTGAAAAATCCGCTGAGGATTTGAACAAACAATTGCTGGATCTGCTGCGTGAGCAATTCAACCTGCGCATGCAACATACCAGCGGCCAATTGGGTCAGCCTCATTTGCTGAAGGCTGTACGCAGAGACATCGCACGTGTGAAGTCTGTGCTAACTGAGAAGGCAGGAGCATAAGATGTCTGAACAAAAAACTGCGCGCACCATTAGCGGCAAAGTAGTCAGCAACAAGATGGATAAATCCATCGTTGTGCTGGTTGAGCGTAAAATCAAACACGCCGTATACGGTAAGTTTATTAAGCGTTCTACAAAACTGCATGCTCATGATGAAGCGAACGAGTGTCGCATTGGCGATACCGTAACTATTAAGCAAACTCGTCCTCTGTCCAAGACCAAAACATGGGCTCTGGAAAGCGTTGACGAGAAAGCGGTAGAAATTTAGATCAAATTAATGTCCAGTCGCTTAGCGGCTGGTTCGATAGGTAAAGGTTGGAGTGACCAATGATTCAAACGGAATCAATGCTAGATGTGGCAGATAACAGCGGTGCTCGCCGTGTCATGTGCATTAAAGTTCTAGGTGGCTCACATCGCCGTTATGCGCGCGTTGGCGACATCATCAAGGTTACCGTAAAGGAAGCCATTCCACGTGGTCGTGTTAAGAAAGGCCAGGTTTTGGACGCTGTTGTTGTTCGTACAAAGAAAGGCGTGCGCCGTGCTGATGGTTCTATCATCCGCTTTGACGGTAATGCAGCTGTACTGCTGAA
>LUKI01000178.1 GCA_001593685.1 Gammaproteobacteria bacterium F7 | reverse complement strand
GCTTTCGATGGTGCTCATGAGACTGAGATTAAAGCCATGTTGGAGCTGGCGGATCTGCCTAGCAGTGGTCAGATGACCCTGTTTGACGGTCGTACTGGCGATGCCTTTGACCGACCTGTGACGGTTGGTTACATGTACATGCTGAAGCTGAACCACCTGGTTGACGATAAGATGCACGCTCGTTCGACTGGTTCTTACAGTCTGGTTACACAGCAGCCGTTGGGTGGTAAAGCCCAGTTCGGTGGTCAGCGCTTCGGTGAGATGGAAGTGTGGGCACTGGAAGCTTACGGTGCTGCGTATACGCTGCAGGAAATGTTGACGGTTAAGTCCGATGACGTAAATGGCCGTACCCGCATGTATAAAAACATTGTTGATGGTGATCATCGCATGGAGCCCGGTATGCCGGAATCCTTCAATGTATTGACGAAGGAAATTCGCTCCCTCGGTATCGATATCGAGCTGGAAAACGAATAATCACTGGGCTAGCAACTGGCGTGCTCGTATTACGAGTTCGCTGAGTTGTCGTTGAAAACTCCTTTTGGAGAAGAGATTGATGAAAGATTTATTAAATCTGTTAAAAGCGCAATCACACGAAGAAGAGTTTGATGCTATCCGTATTGGCTTGGCATCGCCGGATATGATCCGCTCCTGGTCGTTTGGTGAAGTTAAAAAACCTGAAACCATTAACTACCGTACGTTCAAGCCTGAGCGTGACGGCCTTTTCTGTGCCAAAATTTTTGGCCCGGTTAAGGATTACGAGTGCCTGTGTGGTAAATACAAGCGCCTCAAGCACCGTGGTGTGATCTGTGAAAAGTGTGGTGTAGAAGTTGCACTGGCTAAAGTGCGTCGTGAGCGTATGGGCCACATTGAACTGGCCAGCCCGGTTGCCCATATTTGGTTCCTGAAATCGCTGCCATCCCGTATTGGTATGTTGTTGGATATGACACTGCGTGATATCGAACGCGTGCTGTACTTCGAATCCTTTATTGTCACCGACCCAGGCATGACCACGCTGGAATACGGTCAGATTCTGAATGACGAGCAATACTTCGAAGCGCTGGAAGAGTTCGGTGATGACTTCGTTGCTAAGATGGGCGCTGAAGCGGTTCAGGAACTGATGAAGCAAATGGATCTGGAGGCGGAGATCAAGCAGATCCGTGACGAAATTCCAACCATCAACTCTGAAACACGCATTAAGAAGCTGTCCAAGCGCCTGAAGCTGATGGAAGCATTCGTTAACTCCGGCAACAAGCCAGAGTGGATGGTGATGGATGTGTTACCAATTCTGCCACCTGATCTGCGTCCTCTGGTACCGCTGGATGGTGGTCGTTTTGCCACTTCTGATCTGAACGACCTTTACCGTCGTGTGATCAACCGTAACAACCGTTTGAACCGTCTGCTGGAGCTGAACGCACCTGACATTATCGTACGTAATGAAAAACGTATGCTGCAGGAGTCTGTGGATGCGCTGCTCGATAACGGCCGTCGTGGCCGTGCGATTACCGGTTCAAACCGTCGACCA
>LUKI01000177.1 GCA_001593685.1 Gammaproteobacteria bacterium F7 | reverse complement strand
CTCTATAAACCAGTGGGCTGTTTGTGTAGTCAGCACCAGTAAACGTTTTAAGTTCTGCTGACGAGCCTGTTCAACAACCTGATTCAGTAGCTGCTCGCCGCGATTGGCGCGTTGATAATCCGGGTGTACGACAACGCATGCCAGTTCGGCGGAGGTGTTATCTTCAAAGGGGTAAAGTGCAGCGCAGCCGATAATCGTGTCATCACGCTCAATCACGGTAAACTGCTCGATTTCACTTTCCAATCGTTCCCGTGAGCGCCTGACCAGCACGCCTTTTTCTTCCTGAGTGCGAATCAGCTCAATAATGCCTGCTGCATCGCTAGCCTGTGCTGGGCGGATTTGTTCGTAACTCTGCACGGTAACGAGCGTGCCAGAACCATCACGGGAATAAAGCTCAGAGAGTAGTGCGCCATCTTCGGCGAAGCTCACCAGATGAGTACGCTGAATGCCGGCATGGCAGGCCCGATAGGCGGCTTTTAGATGGCGTTGAATTTCCAGGCATTGTTGTTCGTCGTTGATGAGCTGCTCGGTTTCCTCGGTATTAAGTTCGCGGATCAGCTCGCCACTGGAATTAATAACGCCTTGTTCGCCGTACATGAGAATCAACTTGTCAGCCTGAAGCGCAATGGCCACTTCGGTGGCAAGATCCTCCGAAGATAAGTTGAAGACTTCGCCAGTACGGGAGTAGCCTAGTGGCGGTAATAAAACAATGGAACCATCGTCGAGCTGGTGGCGGATGCCCTCACAGTCAACACGGCGTACTTCACCGGTGAATTGAAAATCAATGCCGTCCAGGATGCCCACCGGTTTGGCGGTAATCAGGTTGCCGCTGGCAATACGTAAACGTGCGCCGTGCATGGGTGAGTTGGCCAGCCCCATGGAAAGCAGAGCTTCAATTTCTGAACGCAATGAGCCTGTCGCTGCTTTTACACAATCCAGCGATGCTTGATCCGTGATACGCAGGTCGCGATGAAACTCGCTTTTAATGCCAGCTGCCTGTAGGCGCTGATCAATTTGAGGGCGGGAGCCCTGCACAATCACCAGCTTTACGCCCAGGCTATGCAGTAGGGCGATATCGTGGATGATGGCGTTAAAATGGCCATGCTGTGCGGCTTCTCCACCCAGCATCAATATCATCGTTTTGTTTCGATTGGCATGAATGTAGGGGGCGGAGTCCCGGAACCAGTTTACGTAAGCTTTGGTGTTTCTACTCATAGTTTGTCCAAAAGCACTATTTACCCCGAGGGGCACAATGTCCGCGATGGCGTTGTCAGCCCGGTACTCGAAGCCCTATGTATGTGTATACAATGGGGTTCTGCGTGCGGTGCTTACCTCCACGAAAATACCGTATTTGTTAGTCTAATAATTAAAGGCAAAAACGTTTAATCATTTCTTCCAACAGGCCAATTGTAGGCTTAATCCGGTCGATTGCTAAATATTCGTCGGGTTGGTGAGCCTGATCAATATCGCCGGGCCCCAGTACAATGGTATCCATTCCCATGTTAGTGAGAAACGGTGCTTCGGTGCCGAAATTAACACTGCCTGCGGTATGGCCGGTGAGCTTTTCCGCTATTTTGACAATGTCACGACTGGCATCGGTTTCAAAAGAGGGGATGCCGAATAG
>LUKI01000176.1 GCA_001593685.1 Gammaproteobacteria bacterium F7 | reverse complement strand
CCTGTGAGTTACACAATAGAATGGCAACCTTTGAAGATGCTGGAGTGAGCACCTAAAAATGCACTATTTACGTGATAACGGCGTCAGCTCCGTGCTCGAGTCCTCATGTAGCACTTGTACATTCCGGGTCTGCGCGCGGTGCTTCCTTGTTCTCCCGCAATTATCACTATTTTTAAGAGCTCACTTGGATATATTCAAAAAGGAAGGTATTGCTCGATGGCTCTAAGGAAATCCCACTGTGTTACGACGATTGATTTATTGCGCCATGGTGAGTGTCAGGGCGGTGAAATTTATCGTGGCATCACGGATGTGCCGCTTACTGACCTTGGTTGGCAACAGATGGAGTCTTCCTTACAGAGTGATGTTGCGCACGCCGAGACCCCCTGGGATCGCATTGTGAGTTCACCTTTACAGCGCTGCCGGCTGTTTTCAGAAGCAAAGGCTCAGCAGCTGGCTATTCCGCTGCACAGTCATGAGGGTTTTCGTGAAATGGATTTTGGCGATTGGGAAGGGCGCAGCATTGAAGAGGTGCATCGTGAGCATGCGGGTGATGTGAAGCGCTTTTATCAGGATCCGGCAAACATCGCGCCACCGGGCGGCGAGTCCATGCAGATGGTGCAGGGGCGTTTATTAAGTGCCTGGCATGAGGTACTTAATCAACATAAGGGTGAGCACCTGTTGTTGGTGCAACATGGCGGTACAATTCGTATTCTATTGGCTGAGTTGTTGCAGATGCCGCTGGCATTGGTAACACGTTTAGAGATTCATTACGCCAGCTTGAGTCGAGTGCAGGTTTATGAAACGGATGATGAGCCCTTTCCTAAACTGGTTTTTTTGAATAAAACGGCCTACAGGCCAGATAATTAGGCGTCTTTAATGTCGCCAGGGATAGGGTCAAATGATTGGTTATGTGACTATTGGCGTTAACGATATTGAAAAAGCCAAACGCTTTTACTTAGAGCTATTATCTGATTTTGAGGCAAAAATTTTAGTTGATATGGGACGTTTTGTACTCATTGGCCCGTCAATGGAAGCCCCCTGTCTGGCGGTTTGTACACCTTATAATAAAGAAGCGCCGCATCCGGGCAATGGCAATATGCTCGCCATCAATCCGGGCTCTAAAGCGAAGGTTGATGAACTGTATCACAAGGCTATTGCGTTGGGTGGAACCAGTGAAGGGGAGCCAGGGCAGCGTATTGCGGATACTTTTTATGGCGCTTATTTTCGTGATCCGGATGGCAATAAAGTCGCTTTTTATCAATTTGGTTAATGGGAGTTAAGGCATGTTTAATTTCAACCAGCACCTCAATGCGCTACGCACCGCACTGCAGTTTCTGACGATTTTTCCTGTTGGCCGACTAACCAGCCAGGAGCAAAGCACCACGGGGTTATCGTTGCTTTATTACCCGTTGGTGGGGCTGTTGCTGGGCTTTGTACTGGCGGTGCTTGCCTGGTTTGCGCAATCGGCTTTAAACATTTATTCCGTACAGTTGTTTTTGCTGGCTGGGCTGGTGCTGGCGCTGTGGGTGATGCTAACGGGTGCCCTTCATCTTGATGGCTTGGCCGACTGTGCCGATGCCTGGATGGGTGGTTTGGGTAATAAGCAGCGCACACTTGCACTGATGAAGGATCCTACCTC
>LUKI01000175.1 GCA_001593685.1 Gammaproteobacteria bacterium F7 | reverse complement strand
CCCGGCTGGAAGAAGTTCGTCCGTAACATCGCTTTATTAAGTAACAGATAATTACGCAATACACGATCTTCACTGAGGCTCTGCACCTCATCCAGTAACGCCTTATAAGCACTCTCTAAGGCTTCCAGCTGGCTTTTACGCTCGTCAATGGTAAGTGTAATTTCAGGGTCAAACTTAGTATTAAAGTGGTGCACTAATGCCAGTGCCATAGCCGGGTAACGCAACAACGTATCGGCATAGTAGGCCTGACTGAAGCCCAACCGAATTTGTTTCAGGTAATGCGCACAAGCCCTTAAATAGGACACCTCACGCCAATTCAAGCCGAGCGCCAAGACCAGGCGGTTAAAGGCATCGTTACTGGCATTATCGTGCCAAACGCGTACGAAGGCCTTGGTAAACACCTCCCGTAATGCCTTGGCATCAAGGGTGTCTCCAAGGGAGTACTGCAGGCTGAAGTCATGCTTCCACACGACCACGCCATCTTCATCGACAATCTTGTAAAGATGTTCACCTAATGTCTTAAGCCCCATATTTTCAAAAATGGGGATAATATCGGACAACGTCAGCTGTTCATCACGTTGATACAACGCAAAGTGTGCCCGATCAGCTGACTCACCATCGCGCTGGTAAAAGCACAGTGCCAGTGGTTTTTCTGTGCACAGCGACTCCACATGCTGAACATCTGCAACAGCAATATTAGGCGTAAACTCATCGCGGTAGCTCAATGGGAACGCGTTCCGGTAACGTTGCGAGTACACCGTTCCCTGCTCGTCCCCATATTTATCGATCAGGCTTTGTACCAGATCGTCCTGCCAGGAACGGGTAACCCCAATAATTTCCTGTTCCAGTGCCGGCACATTAATATCAACGGTCTGATCCGGATCGGTACGCAGCACAAAATGAGTGCGAACCAGCACCGACGATCCAAAATAGGTCGTGAACTCTGAGTTTAATGCCTTAAAGCTTTTACAGAGAATCTGCTGAATTTTTTTACGTATTTCAGAGTCGTAAATATCTCGAGGCATATACACCAGACAGGAGACGAACTTGCCAAAGTGATCACGGCGCACAAACAGGCGTGTTTGTTGGCGTTCTTTGATCTGGGCAATGGCGGTTGTGGTGGCAAACAGCTCATCAAGATCGGTTTTAAACAACTCTTCACGCGGGAAGGTTTCCAGAACGCGCAGCAAATCTTTGCCGCCGTGGGTGAAAGGGAATAACCCCGAACGGCGCATAACAGCTTCAACCTTGTTGCGAAGAATAGGAATATTACGTGTTTTTTCTGTGTAAACGGACAGCGTATAGAGACCTAAAAAGCCCAGTTCACCGGTGACATTTCCGTCTTTATCAAACTGTCGCACAGCAATGTAGTCGGGATACACAGGACGGTGAACACGAGACAAGGTGCCAGAGGTGGCGAATGTCACCAACCGTGATTCATGAACATACTCACCCACGTCCTGCGGCAGGGTATCAATGAACTTTTCTTTTGTTGAATCGCTGCGTTGGCGGAAAAGGCCCAGCTCAGACCCATCGACATGGCGAATAACATCCCGCCCGCTTTTCTTGCCAAGCTTGTATTCCTTGTAACCCAGAAACGTAAAGTTGTTATCGATCATCCAGCTCAGGTAGGCAATAGC
>LUKI01000174.1 GCA_001593685.1 Gammaproteobacteria bacterium F7 | reverse complement strand
CCAATATTTACATCCGCACCATTTTCCATGCTCAACAAGGCATTTGCTGGCAGGTTGTAGTGCGCAGGAACTTCGGTACCCGGTAACAACAGGTCATTGCCATCGGCATCTACCAGTTTCACCATTGGACGCAGATCTTTACCTGCCGCTGGACGGTCCTTGGCATCCATTACCTGAATGTTGGTCAGGCCAGTCAGCTCATCAACCTGATGCTTAACGGTAATGCCATCTTCCATATCATGAAACAACACACGACCCGCCATCTCAGTCACAATTGGGTGAGTGTGCGGATCCCAGGTGGCAACTACTTCACCAGCATCAACCTTGGCACCTTCTTTAGCGCTCAAAACGGTACCGTAAGGGATCTTATAACGCTCACGCTCACGTCCGTGCTCATCGGCAATCGCCAACGAACCGGAACGGGAAACGATCACTACGTTGCCATCGCTACGCTCCACGCTTTTCACGTTATGCAGGCGAACTTCACCGCCATGCTTAACCTGTACGTTGTCAGCACTGGAGGAGCTCGATGCCGCACCACCAATGTGGAAGGTACGCATGGTCAGCTGTGTACCCGGCTCACCAATAGATTGCGCGGCGATAACACCTACCGCTTCACCGATATTAACCTTATGTCCGCGACCAAGGTCACGACCGTAACAACTCGTACAAATACCATGACGGACTTCGCAGGTGATCGGCGAACGCACCAGAATTTCATCAACATTGAATTTGTCGATCGTCTCAACCGTCTTCTCGTCGATCAGTGTACCAGCAGGCAATACCACTTCTTTGGTGTTACCCGGATCCATCACATCTTTCGCAACAACACGACCAAGTACACGCTCGCCCAACGGCACCGTTACTTCACCACCTTCAATATGCGGTGTCATCAGCATGCCATTCTCAGTGCCACAATCAATATCTGTTACTACCAGATCCTGAGCAACATCAACCAGACGGCGCGTCAGATAACCGGAGTTCGCTGTCTTCAGAGCGGTATCAGCCAGACCTTTACGAGCACCGTGAGTCGAGATGAAGTACTGAAGTACCGACAGACCTTCACGGAAGTTAGCGGTAATCGGCGTCTCAATAATCGAGCCATCCGGTTTTGCCATCAGGCCTCGCATACCAGCCAACTGACGAATCTGTGCGGGGGAACCCCGAGCACCGGAGTCGGCCATGATATAAACGGAGTTGAAGGATTCCTGATCCACCTCATTACCTTCGCGGTCGATAACTTTTTCGGTACCCAGCGTATCCATCATCGCCTTAGCGACCATTTCGTTAGCACGAGACCAGATATCAACGACCTTGTTGTATTTCTCACCTTGGGTTACCAAGCCGGAAGCATACTGGTCTTCAATTTCCAGCACCTCTGTTTCAGCAGCACCAATGATTTCAGCTTTCTCATCCGGAATGACAAAATCGTTCACACCGATGGACGCACCAGAAACGGTGGCATACTGAAAACCTGTGTACATTAATTGGTCAGCAAAAATAACCGACTCTTTCATGCCCACATTACGGTAACAGGTGTTAATCAGACGCGAGATGGCTTTTTTAGTCATTGGCTGGTTAACCAGCTCAAAAGGCATACCATCGGGCACAATGTTATACAACAAAACACGACCAACCGTCGTATCC
>LUKI01000173.1 GCA_001593685.1 Gammaproteobacteria bacterium F7 | reverse complement strand
GCCGCCAATGCAGCAACGGTACAGATGAAGCCATCCACCAGGCTCGGTATGCCCAGCTGAGCACAACGTAAATAAGCACCCGTAAGCGCCGCAATTTCAAAGCCACCGACACGCTGCATGCACGCTAATGTGCTATCAAAAGCGGCCTGATGAAATTCCAGAGCCCGCGCCACAACCTCTGTTTTTCGCTGCAACCCGGCCGCACCAACACCGGTCCCAAAGCCCACCAGCTGATCGGGCGATTCGCCAATTAATGCACAGGCCAGCGCGGCAGCCGTCGTGGTGTTACCAATACCCATTTCACCGCCAATAAATAGCTGGCACTGTTGCTCACCAAGTTGTTCGGCAATATCCGCCCCGGCTCTAAAAGCCTGCTCCAGCTGCTCAGCACTCATCGCCGACTGTTCACAGAAGTTATGCGTGCCAGCCCCCAGCGGCTTTTGTATCACTTTTTCGTGCTCAGGTGCCGGCACAACGGTGCCCATATTCACCACCGCAAAATCAACATCCTGCGCCTCAGCGAGCACGCTAATGGCAGCGCCACCGTTGGCAAAGTTACGGATCATTTCCACGGTCACTTCCTGCGGAAACGCAGAGACACCTTCAGCAACAATACCATGATCGGCGGCAAATACCCGAATAGCTACCCGCTCCAGTGCTGGTGTCGATGTATCCTGCAAGGCACACAGCAAAACAGCTAACTCTTCCAGCCGCCCCAGCGAGCCAGGCGGTTTAGTGAGCTGGCCTTGATGCTCCAACGCCTGATCCAGGCGTTCAGAAGAAAGCGGTTTAATTGGCTGGTTAACCCATTCGGTCATTTTCAGTTTTCCGTTTCAATGTTTTTTAGAACATGCGGCAACCCAGCCACACTCAATGTGACCCGGTCACAGATTTCCGCCAGCGCCTGGTGTAATAGGCCCGCCTCATCAACAAACTGGCGCGTCACTTCACCCATCGGCACAACACCCATGCTGATTTCGTTACTGACAAAAATAATGCGCCCCGGCAGGGTTGGTAAACACGCCAGTAAAGCGGCACGCTGACGTGGCCACTCTGAGTCATCCCCGCAAAACAGGCAATTACTCAACCATAACGTCAGGCAGTCCACCAGAATGCAAACCCCTTCCTCGGCTTGCTCGACCAAGGTCTGCGCCAGGTTGACCGGCTCTTCCACCAACTGCCAGTCATCACCGCGACATTGGCGGTGCAACTCAATACGCTGCGCCATTTCACCATCGCCAGCCTGAGCTGTGGCGATATACACGCGCCGTAAACCGCTGTCCTCTGCTGCCTGTTCTGCCAGTTTGCTTTTACCGGATCGGGCACCGCCCAGAATGAGCTCTTTCATCTGTTGCAATTAAGCACCCTCACAAGCTGTTGTCTGCAGGTTCAAAAGGTCATACACCTTATCCAGGTCCAAATGCGTTTCAATAGCATCGGCCAGACGTTCGATATCCGCCTCCTGCCGCGCGCGATAATCGATGCGCTTTACCTGCTCCAAGCCGGCCCACGTCAACAAAGTTTCAAGGGCTTCCGTATGATCAAACAGGCCGTGCAAATAGGTCCCAATAATCTGACCATCCTCCGAAACCGCGCCATCTGTGCGACCTTGCAGCTGAACGGCGGGATTATTCAGGGCTTCACCCTGCGTAAT
>LUKI01000172.1 GCA_001593685.1 Gammaproteobacteria bacterium F7 | reverse complement strand
CCAGGGAACTCAATCATTTCCCCGTACATCACGTCGGCTAAGCCGTGGATACGAATTACACCATCGGATACATTTACGATCGTGCCTTCATTGCGAGCTTCAGAGGATACATCAGCGCTGTCAATGCGCTGTTTGATGATCTCGCTGATCTCTGCAGGGTTCAGTTGTTGCATGGTTATGCCTCTTAACCTGTATTAATTCTTTGCAATTTAAACGTTAGGAATTGACTGCTTCAGCGACTTTGGCCAACTTGCCACGCACTGAGCTATCGATAACAACATCGCCAGCACGGATGATAACGCCACCAATCAGGCTGCTATCCACGGCTGTTTCGATGCTAACGTCTTTCTGCCATTTGTTTTTTAGCGTTTCAGCCAGCTTACTTTGTTGTTCAGCTGTCATCTCAAACGCACTGGTAACCATCACGTCTACGGCTTGATCTTTAGCGGCTTTGAGTTCTTCGAACATCTCAGCGATCATTGGTAACGCGGCTAAACGTTTGTGTTCAGCTAAGCTGGCCACTAGGTTTTTAGCGTCGTTACCAAAATCGGCACCACATACATCAACGAAGATCGCAGCTTTCTGCTCACTTGTTAATGATGGGCTATCAAACACATTTTTCATGTCGCTATTTGCAGCAACGGCTGAAGCCGTTGCCAACATGTCGGACCATTGTGTCAGAGCGCCTTTTTCCTGAGCGTACTCAAACGCGGCTTTGGCATAGGGACGTGCTACTGTGCTGACTTCTGCCATCGTATTATCCTATTTGCCTAGAGCTCTGCGGCCAGTTTATCAAGCATCGCATTGTGTTCCTCAGCATCAACCTTAGAACTCAACACTTTCTCAGCACCAGCAATCGCAACAGCAGCAACCTGTGCACGAAGTTCTTCGCGAGCACGGTTAGTATCCTGTTCGATTTCTGCCTGAGCAGCTGACACCAAACGAGCACCTTCTTCACGTGCTTGATCTTTGGCTTCATCAACCAGCTGAGCTGCACGCTTGTTTGCTTGCTCGATAATTTCAGCACCTTGCTGTTTAGCTTCTGTAAGACGCTCCACAGCTTTTGCTTGAGCAAGCTCAAGATCGTGTTCAGCACGATCAGCGGCACTTAAGCCATCAGCAATTTTCTTTTTGCGTTCAGCCAGCGCGCTCGTAATCGGCGGCCAGACAAACTTCATGCAGAACCAGACAAAGATAACAAACGTTATCATCTGGCCAATCATGGTTGCATTAATATTCACGCTGCACCTCGTTTTTGCTTAGTTTCAAGAATCTGTAAATTGAGTCTTAAACAACAGCAAACAGGATGTACAGAGAGATACCAACACCGATCATAGGTACCGCATCAACCAGACCCATAACGATGAACAATTGGGTACGCAACATTGGAATCATTTCTGGCTGACGCGCAGCGCCTTCCAGGAATTTACCGCCTAACACACCAATACCTACAGAGGCACCCAGTGCAGCCAGACCCATCAAAATACCACCAGCCAAATACAGTATTGCAGATGCGATTTCCATTTTTACTCCAGTTTTTATTAACAGTTAATTTTAAAAAGTTTAATTTTTGTAAAACGCTTTCTAGTGTGAAGACTCGTGAGCCATGCTCAGGTACACGATAGTCAACACCATAAAAATAAAGGCTTGCAGGGTAATAATCAGAATATGGAATACCGCCCATGCCCACTGCAGAAC
>LUKI01000171.1 GCA_001593685.1 Gammaproteobacteria bacterium F7 | reverse complement strand
AGCAATAACAGTTGCCGAACCGGCAAGCGATGCTTTAACCCAAATCAACGCCCCCCAGATAGCCATGCGCCAGCTATCCGCCCAACGTATCATCGAACCTCGCGCCGCCTACATTATGAATACGATTCTCCGTGACGTGGTACAACGCGGTACCGCGCGCCGCGCTAAAGCATTAGGGCGCAGCGATTTAGCCGGCAAAACTGGCACCACCAACGATCAGAAGGACGCCTGGTTTTCGGGTTTTCAACGTCATGTTGTTGCCACCGCCTGGGTTGGCTTTGATCAACCAAGAACCATGGGACGCCGCGAGGTGGGCGGCTTTGCTGCCATGCCAATCTGGATCGACTTTATGCGTGACGCACTAAAGGGTATCCCGGAAAGCCCGCTCGAACAGCCTCCCGGGCTAGTCACTGTACGCATCGATCCCGCCACCGGTCTACGAGCAGGGCCCGGCTCAAGTGACGCCATCTTTGAAATTTTCCGTTCCGAAAACACGCCCAAAGAAGCCGACAACCACAACAACCTGCCTCCCGTGTTCGGTGAATCAGAAGAAATTCTACCCGAGCAGCTTTTTTAAAAAGCTAACAAACGCAGCTAAAATGCATCCATAAAAAAACCCCTGAAACTCTCGTATCAGGGGTTTTTTATTAGCTGTTACTGCGCGCGTTTTAAGCTTACTTACCGCGGCTACCGAAACGCTTGTTGAATCGGTCAATACGTCCACCAACCTCAGCCACTTTCTGCTTACCTGTATAGAAAGGGTGACACTGCGAACACACGTCAACATGCATATCAGATGCTAGTGTTGAACGGGTTTGAATCTTGTTACCACAGCTACAAGTTACTGTGATGTCTTCGTATTTAGGGTGGATGCCCTCTTTCATTGTCTTCACCTCGGTATATTATGCACCGCCACCCAAGCATGGTCAGGCACCGTACACATTAATATTCAATGAGCTCACCGCAACAAGCCCAGAATCTGGACGCGCGATAATAACAGAATGCCTGTTCGTTTCAAATAATAATGCAGCGAATTTATTCGCCCGCAACCCTTATGTCATACAAAAGTTAGGGTAGACTACCCGCCTCAGCCATAAATCCAAAGCCAATGACGCAACCTGCCCGCATATTAAAAGTCGCGATCCCATCTCCGTTACGCAGACTTTTCGACTATTTACCTCCTACTTCGTCGCTGAGCACACCCAATCAGCCTGCGATAAAACCCGGCATGCGCGTTAAAGTGCCCTTTGGCAAACAGCAATTAACCGGCATTGTTATTGCGGTCAGCGATCACTCAGAATACCCGCCAAGCAAGCTCAAAGCAGCCGTCGAGCTGCTGGACAACAAACCGGTTATTGATGAAACAATGATGCGGCTGTATCGCTGGTGTAACAGCTACTATCAACATATGCTCGGCGAAACACTGGCAACCGCACTACCAACACTACTGCATAAAGGTGAACGCTACCAACCCAGGCAGGAAACCCTGTACTACCTGACAGACGCTGCTAAAAAGGCCGATAAATCCACCTTAAAGCGCGCGCCCAAGCAGGCAGACATTATCGACTTAATCATGCAGCACCCCAACGGCCTGGGCGATCATGTCATCAAAACGCTTGGCCTTTCCAATAGCGCCCTAAAATCCCTGCTCGATAAAGGCTGGGTTAATAAACGTCAACTTGATGCCCAGCCACCGCCCAGACCCACAACAC
>LUKI01000170.1 GCA_001593685.1 Gammaproteobacteria bacterium F7 | reverse complement strand
GGGGCAGACAATCTAACGAAAATGGGCTATACCAAAGCGATTTCCATGGACGGTGGTTTTCGTGGCTGGAAAGACGCTGGATTAGAAATCGTTACAGACAGTTAACCATGCTCTCCTGCGCCTATCGGGCTTTTTAGCTACCTATGTGTGATAGGCGCTTTTAAACCAGAGGGGTGCGAGCCACTCTACCATGCGTGACCATTTAAGAGCCTATCGCAAAGGCCAATAGAAACGGTAACGTTAAAAATGACAGCGCTGTTGATGTCACTACAATACCGGCCACATCGGTGGGTTGTCGTTCATAGCGTAACGCCAGCAGGTAATTTAGCACAGCCGCGGGCATGGTTGCCTGAATCAGCACCACGCCTCGAATAACGCCCTCCAGATCCAATACAGTGACGACCACTAATCCCAGTAAAAAGCCGCAGCCTAAACGGAGGCAGCTGTAAAACAGGCTACGGCGCCAATCGCCGCCTTTAAGGCTGGCTAAAGATATGCCCAGTGTCACCAACATTAGTGGAATAGCCATATCACCAAGCATCTCAACGGTGGCTGACATCCAACGCGGCATTGCGCTATCGGTCATCAGCAGGGTGAAGCCGATGGCCGCGGCATAGGGTAAAGGCTGTTTGAAAAGATCTTTGATACGAGAAGAAAGGGTGCCCGACTGACCGTTGACGATGGCAATGCCAAGTGTGACGTGCAAAATGGCCTGGGCAATGAAATAGCATAACGCCAAGGCCAGGCCGTCGTCGCCAAAGGCCATAAAGGCCAGCGGAATGCCCATATTGCCACTGTTTACAAAAATCATTGACGGCATGTAAACAGCGGCGCTGTGACCGCGAAATTTCAGTAGTAGCCAGACAATAATAATTAAACTGGCAATAATGCTCAGCGCTATACCCATAACATCAAAAAGGATGGAGGTATCAACGCTCACCTTGCTAAGGCCTGATACCACAAGGCAGGGCATGCCAATAAACATGACGATACGCGTTACAAAGGCGGAATCGTAGTGAACGCCCAGCCGGGCCCATATAAAACCGATGCCAGCGCAGATGAATACTGGGGCAATAATTGTAAAGAGTTCGCCGATCATAAAGTAGAGCTGGCCATGTGCGCGGGCGGTCCTATTGAGAAAGTGCTAAACACTGGAATCGGTAGTGCAGTTCCGGGGTGTCGGTTTGTAAGTTCGCCCATTCCTGGTGTTTTACCCAGCCTGTTGGGCATACTTTCGCCATGTGCTGGTGTAGCTCAATGATGCTTGTTTGAATTCCCTGTTGTGTGGGAGAGTACAAAGCCCGGGCATGATATACCTGCGCGTTCCGAGACGCCAGCTCGCCGTTTAAAGGGGTGTCACCTTGAATATAAACGCGTGTTTTTCCTGTGGCCGGGTCAACCGATAGGATAGGAATTTTCCATTCGTGTTGCCTTATTGTATTGGGCTGCGGGTTAGATGCAGTCTGGTAACTGGTTGTGTCGGCGGGCAGTGGCAGGCAAAACAGCAGTGACAGGCAGGCGATGGCGCATCCTATGGTCTTCATAACGTATCCTCGTCAAGTTAATACGCTAATCATACCGTTTTAAACAGGCTTTGCTGGTGTTAGCGCTTCGGATGATCTCTAAATGGCGCGAGCATGGCGGTTCGAGTTGGCCTGTAAGTGACGCTCATTCCAGAATTTAGCCTTGCGTGTCAGGCCATCATCTAACCAACGATCACTGATAC
>LUKI01000169.1 GCA_001593685.1 Gammaproteobacteria bacterium F7 | reverse complement strand
GCTCAACAGTTGCTCAGCCTGCTGTGTATGACCACGACGCATCAACTGCAAGGCCTGACGATTGGCGCGCTGATCACGCTCAGCCAATGTTAACCGACGACTGGTTTTTTCAAAGCCTGCGCTAGCGGTTTCAGCCTCTTTATCCAATTGCTCTCGCGAGGCTTGTTCTGGCTTGTTAAGAATGGTCGCCGATTGCTGCCGGTTATCTGACTGTCGATCTAAAGCGCTTTCCATCGCTGTCAGCTCAATAACCAAATGCACCTGTTGCTTAGTTAATAATGATGTTTGTAACGCTACCGGTTCAGCCATATCGAAGGTCAACTGCATGCCTGTCGCATGCGCGGATACATCAACGGCACGAATTAAGCCGTGACGTGTTAAATTAGGCAGCGGTTCGGTTAAACGAGTCGCTGGCAAATCAATCACCAGTTGCTGAGCGTTGCGAAAGACTCTGTGCTGTACAGGCCCGGACAACACCACACTAATACGCGCACCGCCCTCTGTTGGCTGCACCGTGACACCAAGAATATCAGTAAACTCCGGCATTTTTGGTGTCAGGTCAGAGACAGGTGCGGACTTCGATTTAACCACAATATTGGCAGCTGTTGCTTTTTCCAGCCGATCATCCACCGTTGGCGGAGTACTGATAAGCTGATCGACACTGGATAAAGACCTAGGCTGTAACTTGCCATACAGATGCCACGCAAAAGCGGCCAGAAATACCAGTCCAACGAGCACAATCGCCCATACCCAACGACGAGCTAGTTGCTTATTACGACTATTCCTCGCGGGAGTCACACGAACGCCGTCATCCCCCTGTTGCTGCGGATAGGCCGATTTACGCTTATCCAGATCACGCAGCATGTCATTGATCAAACTCATGACGCCCCCCCGCTGACAGCGAGCAGCAATAGCAATACGGCTATAACCGGCACCCCTAGCCAGTACACAGGTTGCCATAAAAAGCCTGTCAGCGCGTCACCGGTGTCCTCACTGGCACGGCGAACCGCATCAGCCCCAATCACTTGCGAACCCTGTCCATAGGCCACCATCAGCGCCTTGTGGCAAAGAATATTAACCAAGCGAGGAATACCTCGAGATGACCGATGCAGGCGTTTTAACGCTTGCCGATTAAAGAGTTGTGCGCCGTTATAGCCAGCTTCGCTCAAGCGGTGAGAGACATAACGATCCAGCGATGCTTGATCTAGTGGCTGCAGGTTATAGGAAAAAGTAATACGCTGCTTAAGCTGACGCAGCGACGGGCGATCCAGTAACTGATCTAACTCTGGTTGACCAAACAAGACAACCTGTAACAGTTTCTGAGATTCAGTTTCAAGGTTAGTGAGCAAGCGCAGTGCCTCAACCGTTTCTTCTGGCATTGCCTGCGCCTCATCGATGATCACCACAACCAGCTTATCCTGATGGGCCAATTCAATAAGTCGCTCGGACAGCAAGTTAAGAATTTTGTGCTGCCCGGCATTACGGTGCACCCGCAACCCCAGCTCTTCGGCCAGCGCGGTACGCATACCGGCAGGCGTTAAATGCGGGTTCGGAATATAAGCAGTGACGTAACGATCCCCAAGATTATTAAGCAACTGTCGGCATAGCAAGGTCTTACCGGTACCCACTTCACCAACAATTTTGATGAATCCGGCATCGTTTTCAAGCCCCACTAATAACAGGTTCATGGCCTCGTGATGGCTCCCCACGTTTAGAAAAAAGTGGGTATTAGGTGTCAGGGAAAAGGGCATTTCTCTGAGGCCGAAATGCTGTAAATACATGATCACCTACACTGCTC
>LUKI01000168.1 GCA_001593685.1 Gammaproteobacteria bacterium F7 | reverse complement strand
GACTTAGCGCACAGTCTGAAAACGCCGCTGGCGATTCTGCGCGGACTCAACAGCCAATCGCTCAGTGAGGCCGAGCAACGCAAAAGCCTGGATGAACAAGTCAGCCGGATGAACGATATCGTCAGCCACCAGCTACACCGCGCCAGCAGCAAAGCTAGCGCTGCCAACCAGCTTTCCATGCAACCCATACCGCTTGCGTCACTCATAAATAAGCTGCTACGCAGCCTGCAAAAGGTCTATATCAGCAAATCCGTTGATGCCGAAAACCTAATCAACAGCAACCTCAGCTTGCGCGTTGACGAGCATGATTTAATGGAAATATTTGGCAACCTGCTCGACAACGCCTGCAAAGCCTGCCGACAAAAGATCCGCATCAGCGCCAGCCAACAACAGGGCGCGCTGATAATCAGCATTGAAGACGACGGCGAAGGCATTGCCGAGCAACAGCGTCAAAACGTTTTAGAGCGTGGCGGCCGTGCCGACACCCAGCATCCGGGACAGGGGATCGGCTTGGCTGTCACGCAGGACATTCTCAACAGCTACCAAGCCAGACTAAGTATTCACGACTCCCAACTGGGCGGCGCCAAAATTGACATCGAATTTCCTGTCTCTTAACGGGTCATAGCCTCAACATAGCTTGGCTTACATTGACGGCGCCTATGACCAACTCCTTTGACAGCTTGCTTCCCACTGCCACACTGCTCATCACGTTTATGCTGCTCTGCGCCTTTGGTGGGTGGCTTATTCTGCGCGGCATCAGGCATTGCTGCAAACTACACGCCATCAAGGGTTGCTGCCAAGCCTGTATCGGCGCCTCGCTGTCTAGCCTTGGCCTGCTAGTCATTGCTGTCATCGTGAATATTGCCAGCTACGGCCGCCTCACCTATGAGCAACCCGTAGCAGAACTCACCTTCACCGAACTGGCGCCACAAAAATACCAGGCCTCAGTCACCTTTTTACAGGATCAGCGCCAGCAGGAGTTCCTATTGGATGGCGACGAATGGCAGCTCGACGCAAAAGTACTCAAATGGCAGGGGTACGCCAACCTGATCGGCTTTAATGCACACTATAAATTACACCGCCTGGCAGGGCGTTACACTACCATCGAACAAAGCAACAACCAGCCAGCGACTAACTACGACCTTAACGCAGACCCTGGACTGGATGTTTGGCAGCTAATTCGCCAGCACCCCAATCTCTTACCTCTCGTAGATGCCTACTATGGCAGCGCTGTTTTTCTACCAATGGCCGACCAGGCCCATTACAAAGTATTTATGACACAAAGCGGCCTCATTGCACGCCCAGTTACGCCCTATAGCCAGCAGCAGCTCAGAAGCTGGTAATGGACTTAATCGAGGGTTCCCAAGCAACGGAGGTTCCATAATGAGGCTACTTACGTGTAGAATCGGTGTTCGAAAAATGACACCTTTAAGCTGAGAACGCGATGACAACAGTAGACACCTGGGACCCAAGCCAAAACAACAATGCCGACAATAACAGCATCGACATTGATGTGCTCCTGCGTCTGGCAAAGGTCAGCTTTAACGGCCAATTAGAGCAGATCGACCAAGCACTAACCAGCGATGAAATTAACGATTACCGCCATCTCATGAAGCAGCATAAGGAAGAATGGTTCAAGGTATCAGCGGATTTGGAGCAACATACCATTGTGCACCTGATTCGTTTTTTCACGCTCGCCGAAGCACAGCTTTCAGGCTGGGAAGCAGGCAGCAAATCGCCCGTCATCTGGCTATGCCGTGAATTGAAAAAACGTGGCGCCTTCCCGGATGCTGAGCTGATCGCCTGGATCAA
>LUKI01000167.1 GCA_001593685.1 Gammaproteobacteria bacterium F7 | reverse complement strand
CTGGTGGCAGTGGTGCCCTTCAAGATTGGCGATATTAACAAATCCTGGACCATCGCTATCTCCGTGCCTACCGCCAAGGCGACGGCGGCATTAACAGAGCTGAGCGAAACACTTTCTGAGAAGAAAACCGACGCCTGGATTTATTCGGCTGTGCTGACGCTGTTATGCATCTTTATTGCCGTTGGTGTGATCACTTTTGTCGCGGGTCGCATTGTTTCAGGTATTAACGAAATGAGTGCTATTGTTCGTGAAATCGCACGGGGCGAGGGTGACCTGACTCGCCGAGTTAATATTAAAGGTGACGATGAAATTGGCGAGATGGCCGGTTATGTGAATGCTTTTATCGATACCATACATCAATTAGTGGGACGAATTTCGACACAGACTTTCACCATTACTCAGGATGCTGAATCCAGTCAGGCTGAAACCACTAAAAACACGTCTCGCATGAGCGACCAGCAGGCAGAAATCGAGTCCATTGTATTGGCTGTTAACAGGTTGAATGAGTCTTCAACGGATGTTGCGCAGAGTGCCACAAGAGCCGCTAAATCGGCGACCGATGCCAACGTGGCGGTGAAGGAAGGTTCGCAGGTGGTGGAGTATACGGTCGCAGCCATTAATACTATGGCTGAGGACTTGAATGAAGCTGTTGAAGTAATTCGAGGGCTGGAGCAGTCAAGCAGCAGTATCAGTGATATCTTGACGGTGATTAAGGAAATTGCCCGCCAGACGAACCTGCTGGCATTGAATGCTACTGTTGAAGCAGCCCGTGCCGGAGAGCATGGTAAGGGCTTTGCAGTGGTCGCCGATGAGGTAAGAAACCTGTCTCAACGCTCTCGGGAAGCCGCTGATGAAATTCAGGATATGATTGGTGAACTGATCACGAATACCAGTAAAGCGGTACAGGTGATGAGCAATAGTACGGCTAATGTTGATGCCTGTGTTTCTAAGGCGAGTCAAACCACGGAAGTATTAGACCGCATTCTTGACTCGGTTAGCCAGATTAACGATATGAATGCTCAAATTGCCAATGCCGCGGATCAACAGAGCTCGGTGAGTGGCAATATTAATAGCTCGGTGAGCTCCATCAATGAGCTGTCAAAATCAGTGTATAGCTCGGCTGAATCAATTGCTTCATTGGGGCAGCGTGTCAGTAACCAGTCGTCGGAACTGAGCGAACTGGTCAAAGAATTTAAGCTATAAACCGTTATTTTGACAGGAAAGCCGTTGCATTAAATGTAACGGCTTTTTTGTTTGTGGGTGATGTTTAATGGTTATGGCAGACTGGACACAGGGGGTCTCGTACCAGCTTGAATTGCTGGAAGCCCATGCTTAAGGCATCAAAGCGCAGCAGGGTATTGGGTTGACTGTCGAGGCCAGCCAGGTGCTTGAGAGTGGTCAATGCCTGTAGGCTGCCCATCATGCCCAGTACCGGTCCGAGCACACCAGTTGTGGCGCAGTTGGCGTCGGGGCGTTGACCGGTGTCAGGTACCATGCATTGATAGCAGGGCGCGTTTTCCTCAGCCGGATTGAAGAAGGTGAAGTGCCCCTCCATGCCAATAGCCGCGGCTGTTACCAGTGGGGTGCTGTGTGCTACGCAGGCAGCGTTGATCGCGTAGCGAGTGTCAAGATTATCGGTGCAGTCGAGTACCACGTCGGCCTTGTTTACTTGTTGTTGCAGGCTCTCCATGTCCAGTTTATCCGGCAGAATTTCAAGCTCAACGTGTGGATTCAGGGCGTTAAGGTTAGCGCCAGCGGCGCTGCTTTTGTCTTCATCGACCTGGGTTGTACGGTAGAGAATTTGACGTTGCAGGTTGGTC
>LUKI01000166.1 GCA_001593685.1 Gammaproteobacteria bacterium F7 | reverse complement strand
CGTCTGTGAAGACACGGGTCATGCCACTTTTCCGTCCGACTAAACCAATAGTCATAATAACCTCGATACCAGCGTGTACGGGACTTTAACCCTCTACGGTCGTACTTCTCAGTACGTTCCACTGATTTGTTTTAAATTTACTTAACTTGCTTGAGCCTTAGCCCAGGCTAATTTGCACATCTACGCCTGCAGCCAGATCCAACTTCATCAAAGCATCAACTGTCTTCTCAGTTGGCTCAACAATATCCAGCATACGTTTGTGAGTACGAATCTCATACTGATCACGAGCATCTTTGTTAACATGCGGCGAAATCAATACAGTGAATTTTTCTTTTCCAGTCGGCAGCGGAATAGGGCCACGAACCTGGGCACCTGTACGCTTAGCCGTATCGACAATTTCCTGCGTAGACGCATCAATTAAACGATGGTCAAAGGCTTTCAGTCGAATTCGAATCTTTTGGTTTTGCATCTAACAAAACTCCGCAAAAAAGTAAGCTAACTACACATCTCTTATTGGCCATAGCCAAAAAGGAAGCGCATTGTAGGCATGTGACACTTTGATGTCAACACACGATTGCTGTTTGTAACAAATAAAAGGGGCTCACCTGGGAGCCCCTCCTTTAAATCACCAAACGTCGTTTATTCTACGATCTTAGCAACAACGCCCGCACCAACGGTACGGCCACCTTCACGAATCGCAAAACGCAGACCTTCGTCCATCGCAATAGGTGCGATCAGAGTAACAGTCATTTGAACGTTATCACCAGGCATAACCATCTCAACGCCTTCTGGCAATTCACAGGCGCCAGTTACGTCCGTAGTACGGAAGTAGAACTGTGGACGATAACCTTTGAAGAATGGCGTGTGACGACCACCTTCATCTTTAGACAATACGTATACTTCGGCTTCAAACACTGTGTGAGGAGTGATAGAACCTGGAGCAGCCAGAACCTGACCACGCTCAACTTCGTCACGCTTAGTACCACGCAGCAGAACACCAACGTTCTCACCAGCACGACCTTCGTCCAGCAGCTTGCGGAACATCTCAACACCGGTACAGGTGGTAGAAGTTGTGTCTTTAATACCAACGATTTCAACTTCTTCGCCCACTTTGATGATACCGCGCTCAACACGACCAGTCACAACCGTACCACGACCCGCGATAGAGAATACGTCTTCGATAGGCATAATGAACGCACCATCGATGGCACGCTCTGGCTCAGGGATGTAAGAATCCAGCGCTTCAGCCAGATTCTTAACAGCTGTTGTACCCAGCTCACCGTCGTCTTTACCTTCCAACGCCATCAGCGCAGAACCAACGATGATTGGCGTGTCGTCGCCTGGGAATTCGTACTGATCCAACAGCTCACGCAATTCCATTTCAACCAGCTCCAGCATCTCGTTGTACTCTTCAGTACCAACGCCGCCACAGTCTTCAGCCAGCAGGTCAGCTTTGTTCAGGAATACAACAACGTATGGTACGCCAACCTGACGAGACAGCAGGATGTGCTCACGCGTCTGAGGCATTGGGCCGTCAGTTGCACCACACACCAGGATAGCGCCGTCCATTTGAGCAGCACCAGTAATCATGTTTTTCACATAGTCAGCGTGACCTGGGCAGTCAACGTGCGCATAGTGACGTGTCGGCGTATCGTACTCAACGTGAGAGGTGGCGATAGTAATACCACGTTCACGCTCTTCAGGCGCATTATCGATACCAGCGAAATCAACCGCTTCACCACCCCAAACCTCTGCACATACACGTGTCAGAGCAGCAGTCAGTGTTGTTTTACCATGGTCAACGTGACCAATTGTGCCCACATTCACATGCG
>LUKI01000165.1 GCA_001593685.1 Gammaproteobacteria bacterium F7 | reverse complement strand
AAGAAATGTCGGCGGCTATCCTGGGTCAGTTGGGAAATACCCTGGCAACGGCTGGCAATTTTAATAATGACTTGGGCGCACCATTGACCTTGCTTCGGTTAGCAAGGGAACACCAGTATGCCGTGCTGGAGCTGGGGGCGAGCTCAATTGGTGAAATCGCTTATACGGCTGGATTAGTAAAGCCTGATGTAGCGATTATTACTAATGCTGCCGAAGCGCATATCGAAGGTTTTGGTTGCCTTAATAATGTGGTGCAGGCTAAGGGCGAGATTCTTGATGCCCTGCCATCCTCTGGCGTGGCGGTGATCAATGGCGATGATTTGAACGCCTATAAATGGAAGGCGAGAGCCGGTGACCGACGCCAACTGGTTTTTAGTCTTAATGAAAATAGCGGAGCAGACTTTTTTGCGCGTAGCTATGAGTTACAGGCCAATGGTGGCTTTGCTTTTGAGCTGGTCAGTCCCGAGGGTGCTATTAAGGTCACACTGAATCATTTAGGTAAACATAATATTGCGAATGCATTGGCAGCGGCAGCGGCGACTAGCGAGTTAGGGGCGACACTGCTTCAAATCAAAACAGGATTAGAGGCCGTTGGTCCGGTTGCCGGGCGCCTGACGGGTATTACGCTGAGCAGTGGCGCACGCATTATTGACGATAGCTATAACGCTAACCCTGAGTCATTGCGCGCGGCCATTGATGTGTTGAGTCAGTGCCCCGGACACAAGATATTGGTGCTGGGTGATATGGCTGAGCTCGGCGATACGGCGCTACACGATCACCAGGAAGCTGCGCGTTACGCGCGTAATCAAGGCATTGATAATCTGATGACGGTGGGCAGTTTAAGTGCACACGCTGCGCGTGAATTTGGTCCTCAGGGGCATGCCTTTGAAAATCACGATAGTTTAATTGAAACGCTCCGTAACAGAATGAATGGACATACCACGGTGCTTGTTAAGGGTTCGCGCAGTGCTCACATGGAGCGCATTGTGCAAGCTTTCACGGCTGGAGAAGAACAATGCTAGTAAGCCTTGCTGAATACTTATCACAGTACATCAGCTTTTTTGGGGTGTTTCAGTATCTGACGCTGCGTGGCATTTTGGGCGTCATTACAGCGCTGGCTATTTCGTTGCTGGTAGGTCCGGTGATGATTCGTCGCTTAAGTTTTCATCAAATTGGTCAGGCGGTGCGTGATGACGGCCCGCAGAGCCACCTTAGCAAGCGCGGCACACCAACCATGGGTGGCGCGTTAATTTTGATCGCTATTATGGTCAGCACCCTGCTGTGGGGGGATCTGTCCAACCGTTACGTGTGGGTGGTGATTGGCGTGACTTTTATTTTTGGTGCCGTTGGCTGGGTCGATGATTACCGTAAAGTGGTGGAAAAAAATTCCCGCGGTTTGCCCGGCCGCTGGAAGTACCTGTGGCAATCGGTGGGCGGCCTTGCAGCGGCGAGCTTCCTCTATTACAGCGCAACCACTCCGGCTGAAACCGAACTGATTGTGCCCTTCTTCAAAGACGTGGCGATCCCACTGGGCATTTTTTACATTGTGTTTTCCTATTTTGTGATTGTTGGTACCAGTAATGCTGTCAATTTGACCGATGGCTTGGATGGCCTGGCTATTTTGCCGACGGTTTTAGTCGGTGCAGCGTTGGGCATTTTTGCCTATCTGAGTGGTCACACCCAGTTTGCCGATTATTTGAATATTCCTTACTTGCCGGGAGCTGGCGAGCTGGTGATTTTCTGCGGCGCGATTGTTGGTGCCGGTTTAGGGTTTTTGTGGTTTAACACTTATCCAGCGCAGGTGTTCATGGGCGACGTGGGCGCGCTGGCAC
>LUKI01000164.1 GCA_001593685.1 Gammaproteobacteria bacterium F7 | reverse complement strand
CACTTTGCTGATAAGGTACACGGGATTGTTTCCAGGCATCGCGAGCCGCCGCTAACGTTTTCTCACTTGGGTTTGCTAATAGCGCGTCCGTTGCTTGCTGTAACTGCTGTGCGGTCATTAACGCATCGTCAAAAACAGCATGCGCTAAATCAGCGTAATGACTAACGATTGCCTGTTCGTCGGCAGCCATCGTTGCAGAACTAAAGCACACCAGTGCCATACCTAACAGCTTGCGTCGCATTCTTAACTCCTAAAGTATCGTATTGTAATAAACTGCCGGCGATACTAATACAATTGAGAATGATTCGCAATAATAGAGAGCTATTTTCCGAGCTTCTTCTCAATACCGAAGTTTATACCCTGCGCCAGCGGTAAATCATTGCCCCAGTTAATCGTGGTGGTCTGTCGTCGCATATAGTTTTGCCAGGCATCGGAACCCGCTTCACGGCCGCCCCCTGTCTCTTTTTCCCCGCCAAAGGCGCCACCAATCTCCGCGCCGGAGGTACCAATATTGATATTGGCAATACCGCAATCACTGCCCTGCGCGGATAGAAATAACTCCGCATGACGAATATGGTTGGTAAACAATGACGACGATAACCCCTGCGCCACTGCATTTTGCTGCTCAATCGCATCGCCCAGGTCATGGAAACGGATCACATGCAATAAAGGCCCAAAGGTTTCCTGCTGTACTACTGGCCAGTGGTTCTGTGCCGCCATAATAACGGGCGCAACATAATAACCACTCTGAGCAGGTAGTTCGCCCTTAAACAGCAACTCACCTCCAGAAGCTTCAACCTCGTCAACCGCAGTGAAAAATCGCTGTTGTGCCGCCTCATCAATCAACGGCCCCATCAACACCGATTCATCCAGCGGATCACCGATATGAATTTGCCGGTAGGCCTTAATAAGCCGCACGATCAGCGCATCGTAAATCGCATCATGCAAAAACAGCCGCCTTGTACTGGTGCAACGCTGTCCCGCCGTACCAACACTACCAAACACAATCGCTGGCAACGCCAAATCCAAATCAGCCGTTTCATCAACAATCAGGGCATTATTGCCGCTGAGTTCCAACAGGCTCCGCCCCATACGAGCCGCCACAGTTTCCCCTACTCGCCGACCAACCTTGCTAGACCCGGTAAAGGAAACCAATGCCACATCCGGCTCCGCGATCAGCTGTTCAACAAACTGCGGCTCCGCTTCGGCCATTAAACTTAATACCGCAGGTGCATTTTCCTGGGCCATGACCTCTGCGCAAATTTTCTGTACCGCAATTGCACACAACGGCGTTTTTTCTGAGGGCCGCCAGATCACAGCATTACCTGCAATCAGCGCGTTAAAGGCATTCCAGGCCCATACCGCCACCGGAAAATTAAAGGCCGTGACAACCGCTACCACGCCCAACGGTTGCCATTGTTCATACATCCGGTGCTGCGGGCGCTCTGAGTGCAAACTTTTGCCATACAGCATACGTGACTGACCAACCGCAAAATCGGCCATATCGATCATTTCCTGAACTTCGCCCAAACCTTCTGCGTAAATTTTCCCCATTTCCAGAGAAACCAGCTTGCCCAGCAACGCCTTATTGGCCCGTAACCGCTCACCAATTTTGCGCACCAGCTCTCCGCGCACGGGGGCGGGCACCATCCGCCATTGCTGTGCAGCCAGGCGGGAATTTTCAAGTAGCCTCTGGTAAGCATCACTATCGACACCTTGCACATTCGCCAACGCCTGTTTATTGGCGGGGTTGATTGATTGAAAAGGCCTTGTTGATGTCTCCAGCCACTGTTGGCCGTCAAAGACACCTCGGTTGAGCGGTTGGTCAGTCACGTATGC
>LUKI01000163.1 GCA_001593685.1 Gammaproteobacteria bacterium F7 | reverse complement strand
GATTTTTGTCTGATCAATCCGCCCCAGTGAGGACAGCATACGCGTTACCAGAGAGTCCGCCGGCATTTCCATACTGAACACTACCACAGGCTTATCGTTAGAGATCACTGCGTGCTCAACCAGATTCATGGAAAAGGTGGTTTTACCCATCGATGGGCGACCAGCAACAATGATTAAATCCGAAGGCTGCAAACCCGCGGTCATCTTATCAAGATCGGTAAACCCGGTACTTAAACCGGTGATAGAGCTATCCGATTGATAAAGCTCATCGATTTTTTCGATCGCTTTAGTAATAACCGGGTTAATCGGTTTTGGACCGGAACTATTGGGTCGATCTTCAGCGATCTGGAAGACCTTGCGCTCGGCGTCATCGAGAATTTCGCTACTATCACGGCCCCCCGTTTCGAAGGCATCGTCGGCAATTTCACCCGCGACAGTGACCAGTTTACGCAGAATCGAGCGCTCACGAATAATTTCAGCGTAGGCACGAATATTAGAGGCCGTCGGCGTATTTCTCGCCAATTCACCCAAATAAGAAAGGCCTCCTACTGCTTCAAGATCGCCGACCTTATCCAGCGCTTCAGACAGGGTAATCACATCCAACGGCTGGTTTTTTTCAACAATCCCACCCATGGCTCGAAAAATAAGCTGATGTTCATGTCGATAAAAATCGCTATCAATCAGCTCTTCCGACACCTTGTCCCAAGCATCATTTTCCAGCATCAAGCCGCCTAAAACAGCCTGTTCAGCCTCCAGCGATTGGGGCGGCACCTTTACGGCAGCCGTTTGTCGATCAATATCCGTGTACTGCATTTGATGTCTCTGCAATTAACGTGACGGGCAGAACGCAAGAGCATGCGTTCGCATCGGTAAACATTGGAAAAAATGCCGTTTAAACGTGTTTATAGGCTCCCGTCTAAACCACATTGGAACATTATAAAGAGGCATAAAAAAACACCATGACCTCATCTTACAGAGGCACATGGTGTCTATTTTCAGGCTGCTTTTCAAGTCCGCTTATCAGCATAAACAGGCGGACGGGCAACATTTAAAACCCTATAAAAAGATACACACAGGATATCCACAGAACAATCAATACCGCGCATCCAAAGCTGTTAAAGCTTAGTCTAACAAACGACTATATTATCGTCCGTCAAGGCTGTGTATAACAATTTATGGTTATAAACGCTTAGCCTTCAGAGCCAACAATCACTTTAACAGTAACCGTTACATCGCTATGCAGCTGAACGTCCAGCTCAAATTCACCAGTGTGACGCAGTGCGCCTTCAGGCAGACGAACTTCGCTCTTATCAACATCAGCGCCAGTCGCTGCATTTAATGCATCAGCGATTTCGCGTGTACCTACAGAGCCGAACAGTTTGCCATCTTCACCCGCGTTAGCCGCGATAGTTACTTCGGCATCTGCCAATTTGGCAGCACGCGCATTGGCAGCAGCTAATTGTTCCGCAGCCGCTTTTTCCAGCTCAGCACGACGGCTTTCAAAATCAGCCAGGTTTGCAGCTGTTGCAGGAACCGCTTTGCCGTATGGGAATAGGAAATTGCGACCAAAACCAGGCTTAACCGTCACTTTGTCGCCCAGGTCACCCAATTTACCAACTCTTTCTAACAGAATAACTTCCATCTTTACGTCCTCTATAAAACCTTTTGTGGTTCACAACCAGCTTAAGCCAGCCACGAATCAAAAAATTAGTCAGGTGTTTTTTTAAGTCGGCGGCGAAAATTCATCAGGCTATCCACAAGCGCCAGATAAGGGCCAACCAAAAACACCAACAAGTACATGAGCACCAACCATTGGGAGCCCAGTTTCTTAATATTTACAACACCA
>LUKI01000162.1 GCA_001593685.1 Gammaproteobacteria bacterium F7 | reverse complement strand
GCTCAACGCCAGCCCATCGTCGGCGCGGCCTGTTTGTACACCGATGATGTCTACCGGAATGCAAAGGTCGCGTACCATGTGACGGATAATGGTGAGCTGTTGGAAATCCTTCTCACCAAACACTGCAATATCGGGTTGTACGATGTTGAACAGTTTGGCGCAAATCGTTGCAACCCCTGTGAAATGTCCCGGACGGCTGGCACCACAATAGAGATTAGATAACACCGGAATTTGTATCTGCGTGCAAAGCCCCTGCGGATACATCTCTCGTGCAGTGGGGGCAAACAGGTACTTTACGCCACGCGCTTCGAGTAGTTTTTGATCGGCTTCCAGCGTTCGGGGGTAAGCGTCCAAATCCTCATTTTGAGAAAACTGCATGGGGTTTACAAAGATACTGGCCACAATGCAGTCAGAATGTTCGGCGGCATGCTCAACCAGTGCCATGTGCCCGGCGTGGAGGTTGCCCATGGTGGGGACAAAGCTGATACGTTGATCGTTTTTACGCTCAGCAGACAGTGCTGCACGCAGTTCGGCGATGGTGTTAATTGTTTGCATAACGAAAATTGACTAGTTGTAGCAGTGTTCTGCAGCGGGGAATTGACTATTTCTGACGGCTTCAGCATAGGCGCTAATGGCGGACTCAATGCTGCCGGCTTCGCTAAGAAAGTTTTTTACAAACTTTGGTGTGGGGCGAGTTTTCAGGCCGAGAATATCATGTAGAACCATCACCTGCGCATCGGTCCCCGAGCCAGCGCCAATGCCTATGGTGGGAATGCCGAGCTCGGTGGTGATTTCGCTGGCCAGATGCGCAGGGATGCACTCCATGACCATTAGATCAACGCCCGCCTCCTGTAGTGCCAGCGCATCTTGCCGGAGTGTGTCTGCGCCCAGCGGGTCGGTTCCCTGAACTTTATAACCACCCAGTTTGTCGACGGATTGTGGTAGCAGGCCAATATGGCCGCATACGGGAATACCGCATTCGGTGAGACGCTTGATAATGGGGGTTAGCCAGGCGCCACCTTCAAGCTTGACGATATGCGCGCCAGCCTGCATCAGTTGTGTGGCGTTTTCCAGTGCCGCTGTTTCCGACGTGTACGTCATGTAGGGCATGTCCGCCATGATCATGGCGCTGCTGTTGCCGCGCGCGACGGCAGAGACGTGGTACATCATCTGGTCAATGGTGACCGGCACAGTGCTGTCGTGGCCTTGAATAACATTGCCGAGCGAATCGCCCACCAGTAGCACTTCGATACCGGCTTCATCGCTGATCTGCGCAAAGCTGGCGTCGTAGCTGGTCAGGGCAACAAACTTCTTACCCTCGGCTTTGTATTGTTTAAGGGTGGATAATCTGATCTTGCTCATAGCGGCTCAGGCCTGATATTGGTGCGGTTGCGAAACATAAAACCGTTAGCGTGAGTTTTGAGTCGCTGGATGCCGCGTATTGTAAATAGTCGAGTCGTCAGGAACAAGTTTTGACGAAGTCATCGGCGTTGAGTGCCAGCTTTATACCGTCCTTGCCGGCTTGCTTTGAGACCTCGGCAAGGGACTTGCCGTTGGGCAGTGTTAAATTCGGACTGATATCCATGAGTGGAATCAGCACAAAATTACGGTTTGCCATTTCAACATGCGGCACGATTAATCGGGCTGTTCGAATAGTCATGCCCGCATACAAGATAATATCTAAATCCAGTGTGCGCGGCCCCCAGCGTTCCTTGCGGACACGGCCCTGATCCAGCTCGATACGCTGTAACTCGTCGAGCAAGGCCTCCGGTGTGAGGCGGGTTTCCAGTAACGCAGCGGCATTGGTGTAATCAGGCTGCCCAGGCGGGCCAATGGGCGCGGTCTGGTAAATGTTAGAA
>LUKI01000161.1 GCA_001593685.1 Gammaproteobacteria bacterium F7 | reverse complement strand
TCCTTGACGAGGATGACCTGGTCGAGGCGATTGAGGTGCCTGAACTTTGTATGGCCTGTATCAATGGTAAATACCCAACTTGTACCGCTGAGGCGGAAGAGTTTCAGCGTCGACGTAGCGAACATAAAAAATAACCCTGATTCGTTTTAGGCTTGTCGATGGCGCCTGAACCGTGCCAGAACGAGCTTTGTATTTAAATGGAGTACGCATGTTCCCGGTATTACACATTGGCAGTGTAAAAAATATTCTCGGTGTGGCAGGGGAATCGCCCTACCTGTTCCATTTCAGTGACCGTTTTTCGGTATTCGACTGGGGTGCGATGCCCGATGAGCTGACCGATAAAGGTAAGGCGCTGGCGGTGATGGCAGACTTCTTTTTTCGCCAGATGGAAGGTGCTGATACCTGGCAGAAACTGGATTTGCCTGCCGCATTGAAAGAAACCCAAACCTACCAGGATTTTTGTACCAATGGTTTGTCTCACCACAGCCTGGGGCTGTGCGATGAAGCGGGTCATGCCGTTGCTGAAGCGACGCCCTACCTGAAAGTTGAGCCGGTGGCGGTGCCCGTGCTGCCGTTTAAGGACGGCGAGTACGATTATCAGGCCTATGAAGGACAGCCAGTAAAAACACTGGTGCCGTTGGAGGTTATTTTTCGCTTTGGGGTGCCAGAGGGTTCCAGTCTGTTGCAGCGTACCAGCGATGCCGACTACTGCCGTGCGATTGGTTTGACGGATGCGCCGCAGCCGGGAGAGCGTTTCGAACAGCCTATTATTGAATATTCCACCAAACTGGAGTCCAGTGACCGTTACATCAGTTATGCCGAAGCACAGCGCGTAGCGGGTATGAGTGATGCAGAATTCGCGACGCTGCATGAAACGGTCACACTGCTGGCACTGCACCTGAAAAGTATTTTTGCGCGCTGTGATGTAGAGCTGTGGGATGGCAAATTTGAGTTCTCTTTTGCGCCTGAAAAGAATGCCGACGGCTCACGTAAATTCTGGATTGTTGACTCTATTGGCCCCGACGAGCTGCGCTTAACCTATCATGGCGTACAGTTGTCGAAGGAAAATCTGCGTCGTTTCTATCGTGATAGCGAATGGCACCAGGCGATTAATCTTGCCAAACATTTAGCGGCCGATCGTAGCATTAAAGAATGGAAGGGTATCTGTGAAGGCGAGCTAAACTCATCGCCAGATCCCTTATCGCCAGAGGTGAAAGAAGCTTCTGAGATGATGTATAAAACCATTGCCAACGAGTTGAGCAAAGTCTGTGATGGCCGAGAGAGCTTCCCCGGTGCGTGGGATTTCGATACTTTGATCCATAAAATGTAGGTTCGACTGAATAATGAATGTTTTAGTAGTGGGTTCCGGTGGCCGTGAGCATGCCTTGGCATGGCGGCTTGCTGAAGATCAAAAAGTCAGCGCAGTAACCGTATGCCCTGGTAACGCAGGTATGCAGCAAACCGGCGGTGTTAATGTACGACCTGATGTTAAAGCTGATCCCGAGAGCGTGCTGGCGCTGGCGCAGGAGTTAAAGCCTGAACTGGTCGTGATTGGCCCGGAAGCCGTGTTAGCTAAAGGGGTTACAGATCTCTTGGAAGCTAATGGCTTTGCGGTCTATGGTCCTTCGCAGGCAGCGGCAGAGCTGGAAACCTCAAAGATTTTTTCCAAGCAAGTGATGGCCGATAATAATGTGCCAACCGCCGCCTCTAAATCCTATGATGGTTATCAGGCGGCTATGGATGACCTGGATAACTGGGATTTTGATCGGGGTGTGGTACTGAAGTCCGATGCGCTGGCTGAAGGCAAGGGTGTGGTTGTGACACACGACCGTACTGAAGCTGAGGCGGTGCTGTATGACTT
>LUKI01000160.1 GCA_001593685.1 Gammaproteobacteria bacterium F7 | reverse complement strand
CGGCTGAAAGTGGTGCTTCCTGGGCGATGTCGAGGCTGTTTTTTAATGCGGCAGGCAGTGCCGATAAAATCTTTTCCGATGGCCAGTGCGCCAGTGCGGCGGTGAATAATAAAACCCTGACGTTTACGGTTGATGGCTTGGCGGGTTGTTCTGCCAATATCACCTGTAGCGCTGATACGGTTGGTTCTACCGGTTATTATCGGGTTGTCAGCACGGGTGTGTGTGGGGCCGGACCGGTGCAGGCCCGTCGTGTCATTGAGGTGGGTGGGCGAAACGGCTTCTGATTCAGCGTGCTAAAGATATAAAAAAGGCCGATTAAAACCGGCCTTTTTTTATATTGAGCTTTTCTATCACTAGTGCGAGCTGGCGATATGATTTTTCATGGGCACTGTCGTGAATAGATAGTTGACCCGGCGTAACTGCCAATGGCAGGCGGCGCAGTCGAGGTCGTTTGCCTTTGGTTTGCCATCGGTGCCGTAGAGTGCAAAACCCCAGTTGCCAGCGCGTTCGTTGGCGGGCATTGCAGCGGGCCATTCGTTACGGTATTCCATCACGGCAATGGCCTTTTTGTGGTCGATCAAGTAGCTGCCACCGGAGCCCTTAATTACGTTGTTATCGCGATCACGTTTTGGCTCATAGACCTCCATGACAATGGTTGAGCCTTCAGGCACTGGGTTGCCGTCGGCGATGGCTTGCAGAAGATTTTGCCGGGCGTACATCTTGGCGAACTGCTCCTGGCCAATACGATTTTGCGACATGTAGTTAATCTGTTTGTTGTAGCCTTCGGGTAAGGCTACAAATTCGGGGGTGCCGCCAGCAAAGGCAAAGCCAGATAACAGGGCGGGAATCATTAATAACAACTTCAGCTTCATAATTTCTCCTTAACTCATCAGGCCTAGTTTGCTGAGATTCGCCGATAATGGCAATGCTAAATATAGGCAATTAGCAGCTTAGGGCAGCCAGCCGCCCGTTGCCTGTAACGGTATTGGGGTATAGGGATGGCTGACCCACGTCGCGAGAGCGGTTCTAGGACTATCAACGTTGATTTTGGGCAAACTGGTTCGCCACCGGTTGTTTGTTGAGAGCTTTTTTTTATGGGCCAGTACAACAAAGCTGTGGGAGAGTGTTTTGCCTTTGTTTTCGCCGCTGGCAACGCGGGTTTTTAAATCAAAGCCGAGTACGGCGATATGTAGCAATAACGGCTCATAGGGGCGTTTATCGCTATCGAACGTCGCGCTAACTTGTCTGCCATTGAGTGTCACCGTTAGGTTATGAGCGGGTTCATTGACGGGGAGTAGACTGCTGCGGTGAAACCAGCTGCGAGTCTCTTTGCCGTTGTAGACGAATCCCGGTGTATAAACTGCGTTGATGTTGCCGTTATGCTTGTAGCGGTATTGGCGCTGGCTATTCTGACTGTTGGCAAATGGGTCGAGCCATCCGAGGTGGTTCCAGTAATCGACGTGGAAGGCAACAGGAACCATTTGTTGCCACAGTTCAGGGTGCTTAACCAGGCGGCTGAGCCAAGCGTCGGCAGCGGGACAGCTGCTACAACCTTCTGAGGTATAAAGCTCCAGCAGCGGAACTTTTTTGTTGCCGCTATTGAATGTTGTCCCGGCCTGCAGGGGGAGTGGAAGCAGGTAAAGGGTGACGATAAGGAGGATGAGTCTAGAAGACATTAATAATTACAGGGACACTCAATACAGGAGGCAAAAGGTGCCCTAAGCCTAAGACACCTTTTGATAATGTCAAATTCCTTCTGCAAGACCTGCAGAGGGCTAACAACGCCGATAGCGCCTCGCTTTTCGTTTCAGGTATTGTCGAGATCTTTCAGTTTGCGGGTTAGGGTATTTCGACCCCAGCCCAGTAG
>LUKI01000159.1 GCA_001593685.1 Gammaproteobacteria bacterium F7 | reverse complement strand
TTGCCGTCTGGCGACACGATTCGGCGCCCTTCCTGCTCGCACTGTTGTAGTGTACGTACAATCATTTTTTAAACTGTCTCCCTGGGATTAACTGGCTTTTTTGGTTTCAAAAAAATCTTTTTCTTCAGCAAAGCTGCCTTCTTTAGCGCAAATGGTGCGCACCGCTTCCTCAAGGATGTCGATTCCTTTTTCCAGGTTTTCCTGACTGATAATTAGCGGGCAAAGCAGTTTGATGACCTGGTCATCGGCACCACTGGTTTCAATGATCAAGCCTTTTTTGAAGGCTTCGGCGGTAATTCTCCCGGCTAATTCGCCGTCGACGCAGTTGATGCCCTGAAACAGACCCCGTCCTCGCGTTGTGAAATTATGTTCGCCGTATTTTCCGATAATGCTTTCCAGGCGCTTGGAGACGTATTCCCCTTTGCGGCAGATATCCTTGGCAAACTCATCATCGGACCAGTAATGATCGATGGCTGCCTTGGCCGTAATAAAGGCGAAGTTATTGCCACGGAAAGTGCCGTTATGTTCGCCGGGTTTCCACTGATCTAGCTCTGGACGGAACAGCACAACGGCAAATGGCAGGCCATAACCCCCCAGTGATTTGGATAGCGTGACCATGTCCGGCTTGATGCCTGAGGGTTCAAAGCTGAAATAGCTTCCGGTGCGTCCGCAGCCGGCCTGAATGTCATCCACAATCAGCAGCACATCATGTTTGCGACAAACTTTTTCAAGGTTTCTGAGCCATTCGAAGCTGGCGACATTGATGCCTCCTTCGCCCTGCACGGACTCGACAATCACGGCAGCCGGCTTATCAATACCGCTGCTGGAGTCAGATAACACCTTATCAAGGTAGGCGGTTGTGTCGATACCATCGCCTAAGTAGCCGTCATAGGGCATGCGGCTGGAGCCATTAAGGCTGACACCGGCAGCACCTCTATGGTGGGAGTTGCCGGTTGTGGCAAGCGCGCCAATGCTGACGCCGTGAAAACCATTAGTGAAAGAAATGATATTCTCGCGGCCGGTGACATTTCGGGCCAGTTTGAGGGCCGCTTCCACGGCATTGGTGCCGGTGGGGCCAGTAAACTGAACCACGTAATCCAAGTCACGGGGTTTGAGAATTTTCTCGTTGAAGGTTTCCAGAAACTCGCCCTTAGCTTTAGTGTGCATATCCAGGCCATGGGTGATGCCGTCACTGAGGATATAGTCGAGCAGCTTTTCCTTGAAAACAGGGTGGTTGTGACCATAGTTCAGGGTGCCTGCACCGGCTAGAAAGTCTAGATACTGGTTGCCCTCTTCATCGTATAAAAACTCGCCCTTGGCTTTGTTGAAGACGCGAGGAAATGAACGAGCATAGCACTGCACTTCCGATTCAATTTCGTCAAAAATTTTCATGTGTATTTCTCCTAAAGTTTGAAACTGGTTGCGGCTGGTCTTAGCTTAAAAGGGGCCGATCAAGGCCAGCATTTCTGTGTCGTGGGCGCCTTTGAAGTGCTGTTCTTTTTCGAACATCACTGAGCGGGTGATTTGGGTGCCCAGTTGTCTGGCCAGGCTTTCGAATAAAGCCCACGATGCTTCGTTGTCTTCGGTGATGGTGGTTTCTATATGGGTAACTTCGCGGCAATAGTCACGCTGCAGGATGTGCTTTAGCATTTTTCCCGCTAAGCCTTTGCCGCGAGCTTTATCGCTAACAGCTACTTGCCAGATAAAAAGATGGTTTTTCTTGTCTGGAGTGAGGTACCCGCTAATGAAACCGAGCGTCTCGCCGTCTTCCTCGGCAATGACAGATGTGTTTGAAAAGTGGCTGCATTGCAGCAAATTACAGTAGCTGGAGTTTGTGTCCAGTGGGGGGCAGGCGGCAATAAGCTCATGAACGGAC
>LUKI01000158.1 GCA_001593685.1 Gammaproteobacteria bacterium F7 | reverse complement strand
GGACAGGCTAACCCCACACTCCTCCCATAAACCAAAAAAGGAGGCTTTTGCCTCCTTTTTTGTGCCTGCTTATCTAGCAGATATGTTGAAAATTAAGCCCCTTAATAACCAATAACAGCTAGTAGCAATCCATTTTTTCGAGACAAAAAAAAGCCGGGATAAACCCGGCCTTTTATATATCGTCTAAGCTGCTTACTCGTCGTCAATCTCAACGGCCTCAGCAACCGGGCGATCAATCAGCTCGATATAAGCCATAGGAGCTTTATCACCAGCACGGTAACCGCACTTCATGATACGAGTGTAACCACCAGGACGGCCTTCGAAGCGAGGGCCTAGCTCAGCAAATAGCTTACCGACAGTGTCTTTGTCACGCAGACGGCTGAAGGCCAAACGACGGTTAGCAACAGTATCTTGCTTAGCCAGAGTAATCAGTGGCTCAGCAACGCGACGCAATTCTTTAGCTTTTGGTAAAGTCGTCTTAATAATCTCATGCTCTACCAGAGAAGCTGCCATGTTGCGAAACATAGCATTACGGTGAGAGCTGTTACGATTGAGTTGACGACCACTTTTACGATGACGCATGTTCGTATTTCCTAAAATTCGCTTTCTTGTTTAGTCACGACGGGCGAGAACGCGGTCGTCGTTTTTGAGGCTGGCAGGTGGCCATTTTTCCAGGCGCATACCCAGAGACAAACCTTTAGAGGCCAGCACGTCTTTAATTTCAGTCAGTGACTTCTTACCTAAGTTAGGTGTTTTCAGCAGATCAACTTCAGTACGCTGAATCAAATCACCAATATAGTATAAGTTCTCAGCCTTCAGACAATTCGCAGAACGCACTGTTAGCTCCAGATCATCAACTGGACGCAGTAGAATTGGATCTACTTCGTCTTCGTCTTCCTGCTGCTCAGGCTCTTTGTCAGCTTCCAGATCAACGAAGGCTGTCAGCTGCTGCTGCAAAATAGTGGCCGCACGACGGATACACTCTTCAGGATCAATCGTGCCATTAGACTCGATATCCAAAACCAGTTTGTCTAAGTCTGTACGCTGCTCAACACGGGCACTTTCAACAACATAGGCTACACGAGTCACCGGGCTGTAAGTTGCATCCAGCTGCAATGTGCCAATGCTGCGTGTTTCGCCATCCAGATCTCGACTTTCAGCCGACTCATAGCCGCGGCCAGAAGAAACCTTAATTGACATGTTCAGCTTACCCTTAGCATTCAGGTTTGCAATCACATGCTCTGGATTAGCAATTTCAATATCGTGATCAAGCTGAATATCGCCCGCTAAGACAGGACCAGCTTCAGTTTTGTTCAGTGTCAAAGTCGCTTCATCGCGACCGTTCATTGCAACAGCAACACCTTTCAGGTTCAGCAGGATGTCAATAACATCTTCCTGAACACCTTCAATGGCGCTGTATTCATGTTGCACGCCGTCAATGCTCACTTCAACAATGGCAGCGCCTGGCATAGAAGACAACAGGATGCGGCGCAGGGAGTTACCCAGCGTATGACCAAAACCGCGCTCAAAAGGCTCTAAAACGACCTTTGCGTGGTTGACGCCGACTTCCTCAACCTGAATGTGTTTTGGAGTTAGAAACTCTGTAACTGGTCGTGACATGCTCAACCCTATAAGTAAAAACGGTTATTTAGAATAAAGCTCAACAATCAAGTTTTCATTGATTTCAGCAGGCAGTTCACCGCGCTCTGGAATAGACTTAAATTCGCCTGACATTTTGCCAGCGTCCACTTGAACCCATTCAGGCATACCACGCTGACCAGCAACTTCCAGTGCTGACTTGATGCGTAATTGGTTTTTAGCCTTTTCACGTACAGCAACAACATCACCCGCTTTAATTTTGTAAGAAGGTACGTTTACTGTTTCACCGTTTACTGTGATGCTTTTGTGAGAAACCT
>LUKI01000157.1 GCA_001593685.1 Gammaproteobacteria bacterium F7 | reverse complement strand
TCTCAGCACTGATTTCAGGGTGTTTTAGGATGATGTCGCGTTGTTTTTGATCGAATTTGTTAGGGTTGTCCAGAAACGTGCGGGGCAAGTTAAGCATACCGGCATCACAAAGTGTGCAGCCAATAGCCAGTTTTTCCAACTCATCTCGAGATAGACCGATATGCCGACCAAGAATGGTTGCCCAAACGGCCATAGCGATACTGTGATGGTAACGATAGTCGTTTTCTTCTTTGAAGCGTAACAGGATGGCGACCGCTTCCTGGTTTTTGAAGACGCTATTAATTAGAGGTTTAACAGCCTCTTTGACGGTTTCAATATTAGCGGTTTCGCCTTTGCCGATCGCGTCGAACACCTTATCAAGGGATTCTTGTGTACTTTCAAAGGTGATTTTTGCCTGATCGAAATCGGCTTTGATTGCTAACCCGCTTGAACTAGCAGGTTGTGGTCCACCAGAGCTGCCAGATAAAAACACTTTTGAGCCTTTGTAGTTTAAATCCACATAGGCGTAATCAATATACTGGGAAACATAGCGAACATCGGCCTGGTCTCGGATGACAAAGCCTTGAATAGCAAAGGGGGTCTCGAGCCAGGGACGGTCGAGCTCGGCAACAAACATACCTGGTTTTAATTGAGAGGACGGGACTTCGATGAGACGCATCAATGATTCCTAAAGCGAATATACCTATAGAAAGATAGTAAGCGGAGCCCGGCTTGTCCAAGGCGGAAGTCTGTTTTATTGGCTGATTCGCACCGATAAAGCGCTTTCAATGGGCGCTGATTATGAGGAAACGATTAACCAGATGATCACGCTAAGCAGTGGGCAATAGACAACCATGGCATAACGTAGCAAGCGTTTATGGCCTCGCAGTTCCATAAAGCCATCGGCAATCAGGTAACCTTTGATGGCGACAAACAGTAAAATGATGGCTGATGCCCAAGAGGCGGTGGATTGATCAGCTAGCGCAAAGCTGCCGATGGTCATCAGAATAAGCGCGATAGAGATAACCGGGATACTGAAAACCATTAGCGGATCACATAGACGATGGGGAAAAGTACAACCCAAATCAGGTCAATCATATGCCAGTAACAGGCACCGCTTTCGAGGCCTATCTGGTTACCGGGCCCATAACCGCGACGTAGTAATTTGCGAGTCATTATGATGAGGAACACCATGCCCAGCACTACATGAAGGAAGTGAAAGCCGGTCAGTAGAAAATAAGCGGTAAAAAAATGATTAACATTCAGGCCATAACCTGCTGAGCCTAACTGCCAGTACTCCCAGAGTTTTACGACAATATAAACAGTGGCCATGGCAACGCCAGCCAATAGCATAAAGGCTGCGCGCTGCTGGTTGTTGTTACGGTTATCAAGCACGCCCTGCGCGACAAAGCCGCTGGCTGCCAGCAGGGCGATGGTATTAATTAAGCCTGCGAGGGGGTGAATGACAGCCTGACCTGCCAGGAACATGTCACGTTCTAATGTGCGTACGGCGCTGAAGCCAATAAACATCAAGCCAAAGGTGGATATCTCGATCAAGATCAGCATCCAAACGGCAAAATCACCCGGTAATAATTTATCCGCTGTTAGGGGCTCTTTTTGAATGTGTGCTGGGTGAGTTGATGTGACCATTGGCTTTGTGTGGAGAATTGGAAAATTAACGTGGCCTGCTATAGGCCTAATGGTTGCTGAAAGAGACAGTAAATAACTTGATGAAGATCAATTGGGGAAGGCTTGTTTAGGCCTGTCGGAATTTAGGTCGGGTAAGAAAGATTGTTTAAATACAAACAAAAAAGCCCCGCACCAGGTGCGAGGCTTTTGAAAAATGGTGCCCGGAGACAGAATCGAACTGCCGACACGAGGATTTTCAATCCTCTGCTCTACCGACTGAGCTATCCGGGCACAAACTGTTGCTTTTCTACTTCTATGTCCAA
>LUKI01000156.1 GCA_001593685.1 Gammaproteobacteria bacterium F7 | reverse complement strand
GTCGACGTGATTGCCTGTGAAGATACTCGACATAGCGCTCGGCTGCTTAATCATCTGAATATACATAGACCACTGTTGAGCTATCACGATCATAATGAGGCGGAACAAACTAAAAATTTGATTGCGAAGTTGCTCGGAGGGCAGCGTGTTGCGTTGATTTCTGACGCTGGTACACCGCTGATTTCTGATCCAGGATATCAACTGGTGCGTCAGGCCCATCAGCATGGTATTCAAGTGGTGCCGTTACCCGGCCCCTGTGCTTTGATTGCGGCACTGTCGGCATCCGGGTTGCCCTCGGATCGGTTTGCCTTTGAGGGTTTTTTGCCGGCCAAACGTCAAGCGCGAATAGATTGCCTGGAGGCGTTGAGTGCCGAATCGCGAACTCTGATTTTTTATGAATCCACTCACCGTATCATGGCAAGCTTGCAGGATATGGTCGCCGTTTTTGGTGGCGATAGAGAGGTTGTTATTGCGCGGGAATTGACCAAGGCCTTTGAAACCTTGCGTGGAGGACGTTTATCCGAATTGAGTGAATGGGTGAGTGAGGACGCCAACCAGCGTAAGGGTGAAGTGGTATTGTTAGTGCGAGGCGCTGATGTGCGCCAAGCAGATGAAACCCAAATCGCCACCGAAAAGGTGTTAGCGGTTTTGCTTGAAGAGTTACCCGTTAAGCAGGCAGCGCAATTAGCGGCTAAAATTACAGGTAGCAAAAAGAACGCGCTCTATCAGCGGGCGCTGGAAATGAAAGCGTAGGCGTTGCTAAGTCGACGAAAAGGCTAAAACCGCTTGAGCCTGGTTGCCTTTGCCATTACTCTGTCGCCGAGAGTTGGCCAGGCAGTCGCTGGTCGTATTCGCGAGAATACGGCGGGAGGAAAGTCCGGGCTCCATAGGGTAGAGTGCCAGGTAACGCCTGGGGGGCGAAAGCCTACGGAAAGTGCCGCAGAAAATATACCGCCAGCTTGCTGGTAAGGGTGAAAAGGTGCGGTAAGAGCGCACCGCGCGGGTGGTAACACACCGTGGCAGGGTAAACCCCACTCGGAGCAAGACCAAATAGGAATCCATTTGTGCGACCCGCGCAGGATTCGGGTAGGTTGCTTGAGGCGTATGGTGACGTACGGCCTAGATGAATGACTGTCCACGACAGAACCCGGCTTATCGGCCAGCTCTCTTTTATTTTTCCTATCTGCTTGTCATTTCTTTGCCACTAAGAGATTTTTTGCTGTCTTAACGATGCGGCAGTTCCCACGATGCTTGGAAAAACTCTAGTGATAGAGGCATGGGATGGTTATGATAACCTGTTCATTAAGTCGTTGTTGCTTCGTTAAAATTCAGAAATCCGTGTAAGGAGTTGTGGGTGAAAAAAGACCGTTATCTGATTGTTGATGATGATGAGGTGATCAGAGAATCGCTCGCTGCCTATTTTGAAAAATATGGAATTGAGTGTGACTTGGCAGCTAACGCGGAGGAAGCGCGACACTTTCTAAGTAATGGGCAATATGACCTATTAACGGTTGATGTGGTCATGCCAGGCGAAAGTGGTATCGAGCTCACCAAATGGATTAAAGCGGAATTCGCGCATATGCCGGTGATTTTGCTGACGGCTTTAGATGATGCGATTGATACGGTTGCCGGACTTGAGGTGGGCGCCGATGATTATGTTAGCAAGCCTTTCGATTTTCGCGTGCTATTGGCGCGGGCAAAGGCTGTACTACGTCGCTATGAGGCCGAGAAACCTGCAGATACGTCGAGCGTTAAAGGGGTTTTTGATGTTAAGGGGCGACTGTTGATTATTGGTGAAGTTGAACATCGCTTAAATGCTTCGGAGTTTGCTTTTGTTCAGGCGCTTGTTGCTGCCAATGGTGAGCCTGTTTCCCGGGAAGTGCTGTTTAGTCAAATTTTTGAGCGTGACTGGAACCCTGAAGACAGGGCTGTCGATAATATGGT
>LUKI01000155.1 GCA_001593685.1 Gammaproteobacteria bacterium F7 | reverse complement strand
GCCTAACACTCAGCGATGGGACTGCGGTGGTCATGCCCATGGAGGGAGCCTATTTTGCGCCGGAGTTGGCAAACGTGTTTGACCGCTATGGACAAGGTGATGAACAAGCCTTCCGTGCATACCTGCAATCATGGATGGCAATTCAACCATTAAAGGCGCCGGGACGGCGTCAAATGCCGCAGTTTAACCTCAGTCCGAAGGAGGTTGATGCGTTAGCCGCCTTCCTGATTTGGACCTCGCGGATTGATGATAATGACTGGCCACCCAACATTCAGGGTTAAGGAGAATAGCGATGAAATTTAGTTCTCAAGCGGTCGCGAAACCGTATTTTATTTTCGCCATGATCCTGTTTGCCGGACAGTTGACGTTCGGTGCTATTTTGGGTCTGCAGTATGTGATCGGGGATTTTCTGTTCCCTTATTTGCCCTTTAACGTGGCGCGTATGGTGCACACTAACCTGCTGCTGGTTTGGTTGCTGTTTGGCTTTATGGGCGCAACCTATTATCTGGTGCCGGAGGAGAGTGACACTGAACTGTACAGCCCGCTATTAGCGAAGCTGCTGTTCTGGGTCTTTGCCGCAGCGGGTGTGGCGACCATTCTGGGTTACCTGTTTGTTCCGTACGCCAGACTCACAGAGTTAACCTTTAACGAACTCTGGCCAACGATGGGCCGGGAGTTCCTTGAGCAGCCGACCATAACCAAGATTGGTATTGTGATTGTGGCGTTGGGCTTTGTGTTTAATGTTGCTATGACCGTGCTCAAAGGTCGTAAAACGGTCATCAACATGGTGTTGTTAACTGGCCTGGTTGGTTTGGCCGTGTTCTTCCTGTTCTCCTTCTATAACCCATCAAATCTGGTGCTGGATAAGTACTTCTGGTGGTGGACTGTTCACCTGTGGGTTGAGGGGGTTTGGGAATTGATTCTGGGCGCCATTCTGGCCTTCACGCTGATCAAGGTCACCGGTGTTGACCGTGAGGTCATCGAAAAATGGTTGTATGTGATTATCGGTATGGCATTGATTTCCGGTCTGATCGGTATGGGGCACCACTACTTCTGGATTGGCCCTGGTGAATACTGGTTGTGGTTAGGCTCTATTTTCTCTGCCATTGAGCCCATCCCTTTTTTCATGATGGTGATGTTTGCCTTCAAAATGGTGCGCGAACGCCGTCATGGGCACGGTAACAGCATTGCAGTGACCTGGGCATTAGGTACGGCGGTGATGGGCTTCCTGGGCGCCGGGGTGTGGGGCTTTATCCATACGCTGGCTCCAGTTAACTACTTCACTCACGGTTCGCAGATTACCGCGGCCCACGGACACCTGGCCTTCTTCGGTGCTTATGTGATGATTGTGTTAACCATTATTTCCTACGCTATGCCTATTATGCGTGGTCGTCCACAGGGTAACTCGCTGGCGGCACAGAGTCTGGAAAGAAAAGCCTTCTGGATTATGTGTCTGAGCATGATGGGGATTACTCTGGCGCTGACCGTTGCGGGTGCTTACCAGGTTGCCCTGCAACGTCTGCCAGGCGATGCTGAAGCGCTCAGTTTCATGGCAACGCAGGACAAGTTGATGCCAATTTACTGGGTACGTATGGCGTTTGGGGTGGCCTTTTTGAGCGGTGTGCTGATGTATTTCGCTAGCTTCTTTGTAGGTGGAAAACTGCCGGAAGCGGTGCAAGCTGAAGCCTGACCTAAATATTCTGCTGCGGTTTTATAAGAAACCGCAGCAGAGCTCAAGCTAAGCAGATATGAAAGGGCAGCAGGGTCTGTTTTAGTCCCTTCTTTTTGGGTGATTAATTAGATAGCTCCTCGACTTTATTTCTGCGCTGCGTACAGCACGCGGCCTCATTAAGAGACATCATTCATGAATTACAACGAAGTTGGGCGTTAACGATGGAAGAGTTTGTTGGGGAAATCTGGCATAAGATTATTACCCGCCAGGCACAGACC
>LUKI01000154.1 GCA_001593685.1 Gammaproteobacteria bacterium F7 | reverse complement strand
GCCAAACCAGCGTTGAAGGGTAACCCCTTCAGAAGAGCGCGTATTATACTGACTCTTGGTTGAACCGCAACACTTTATTTCAATTAATTCATAAAGCATTTTGTTTCATTTTCCTGTCACATTTTCCCGCTAGACTTGCTAGCCAGGACCCTGTGAAAGGGAGGACAATTATAGCGCCGCGATTGTTGCTGGCAAGCACTAATTTAACTAATTTTATCCTCTTTCTCATAACGCTTAAAACCGCTGCCCGCTTGGGCCGCCTCCGTTACAAGAGGGTGCGCATTATAACGATGCGCCGAGTAATAACAAGCGGTAATTTAAACTAATTTAAACACCCTGTTTTCACCCCCTTCCGAAGCACTAAACCCACCGTTAAACAAACCGGCTCTGCTACAGAAGGACGCGCATTATATCGACACCCGTTCGAATAACAAGCGCTAATTCCAACTATTTCAAAAACCCTCTCTAAACCAGCTTCACCCGGGCGATTCTCTTCTTGCCCGCCTGGATAACCACCTCACTACCTGCCGCCAGCTTTAATGTCGCCTCACAGGGCTGACCATCTACATAGACCGCACCACGAGCCAAGACATCTCGCGCCGCATTACTATTGGCAACCAACTTCGCCATGCGCAACACCGCACTAATCGGCATTTCAGCCTGCCCACCGGTTGCCACCTCAACCTCCGGCAGGTCTTCAGGAATTTCTCCCGCCTTTAAAGTATTACCGGCACCTTTATGGGCATTTTCAGCCGCCTCCTTACCATGGAAGCGCTCCACAATCTCTTCAGCCAATTTAACCTTAACCGGTTGCGGGTTCGCCCCAGCTTCGACTTCGGCTTTAAACTGCTCAACTTCCGACATTGGACGAAAACTCAGCAATTCAAAGTAGCGCCAGATTAAGTCGTCAGGCATGGAGATAATCTTGCGGTACATTTCACCCGGCATATCACTCACACCTATATAGTTGTTAAGCGACTTTGACATTTTCTGCACACCATCTAAGCCCTCAAGGATCGGCAAGGTCATCACAACCTGTGGCGCCTGGCCGAAATGCTTCTGCAGCTCGCGCCCCATTAACAGATTGAATTTCTGATCGGTCCCGCCCAACTCAAGGTCCGCTTTCAAAGCCACCGAGTCATACCCCTGGATCATGGGGTAGAGAAACTCATGAATCGCGATCGATTGCTGATTGGCATAGCGCTTTTTAAAATCATCGCGCTCAAGCATACGCGCCACACTCTGTTGAGCAGCCAGCTGGATCAGATCAGCGGCATTCATTTTGCCCATCCACTCAGAGTTAAAGACAACCTGCGTCTTTTCTGGATCAAGAATTTTAAACACCTGCTCTTTATAGGTCTTCGCGTTCTCCGCTACCTGCTCAGGCGTTAACGGCTTACGCGTCACGTTCTTACCGGTTGGATCCCCAATCATGCCGGTGAAATCACCTATCAAAAACAGCACCTCATGCCCGAGATCCTGAAACTGGCGCAACTTATTAATAAGAACCGTATGTCCCAGGTGCAAATCAGGAGCGGTGGGGTCAAAGCCAGCTTTCACTCGTAGCGGATTACCGCTTTCCAGCTTTTTAATCAGCTCATCCTCCAACAGAATTTCGTCAGCTCCGCGTTTGATGATATCCAGAGTTTCAGCCATTGATGTCATAACTTTTTGATCCCACTCAATACAATTTCAAAGCAAATAACGCATGATTTACCCAACACACCGCCACACCGGCCAGCAGGTCATACGCAAAAAGGCGCCGATTATAGCATTCTGAGTTAAGCGTCCCTATGACAAGGTGTGCTTTATTCACAAAAAAATTGGTATACTGCGCCAGTTATGAACCATACTTAAAGTAATGGGTCGAACACCCGGCTTTAGTTATCCGTCACTTACTACACTATTTTAAAGCCAGACTATGCCAAAACATTATCCCAAAGGTCACCTCATTATTGTCAGCTGTGTGGCCGCTGTTTTAGGGTTGACACTGCTCATCGCCCCCTCCGAAGATGTTTCCGCGCGCCGAAATGAACAGGCAATCCAG
>LUKI01000153.1 GCA_001593685.1 Gammaproteobacteria bacterium F7 | reverse complement strand
TGACACGAGGATTTTCAATCCTCTGCTCTACCGACTGAGCTATCCGGGCACAAACTGTTGCTTTTCTACTTCTATGTCCAACCCGTTGAGGCTAGCTGGCAACAGGGCGGCTATTAAACCGTTTGATCCGTGATGAGTCAAGAGGAAAAGCTGCGATTTCTTTTAATTAATCTTTGTTCGGCGCAACGTAGCCTTCGGCTTGCTCGAAATCCTCATTGGCGAAGAATTTATCCATCTGCTCGGTGAGGTATTTACGGGTTTCCGGGTCCATCAGGTTCAGTGACCGCTCATTGATAATCATGGTCTGATGAGCCAGCCATTCTTCCCAGGCCTGTTTAGAAACATTATCGAAAATTTCTTGGCCTTTAGCACCGGGGTAGGGCGGTGTTTCCAGTCCTTCCATTTCCTGTTGGTATTTTTTGCAATAAACGCTGCGTGTCATCATTTGTACCTACATGAGTGGGTTTGCGGCGCTATTGTACTGGGCTGGTTTATAAGCTGTCGAGTAGGTTTTTTATTGGTGTGGCGAGGCCAATGCCAGAAAGTTGTTTGGGGTGATACCAGTCCCGTTGTTGACCGGACAAAACCTGGGCTGGCGCGCCGTCGAGTTTGGCGAGCAGCGGTTGCATGGTGAGGTGGTAATGGGAAAAGGTGTGTCGCACTTTGCTTAATTGGTCGGTGACTTCAATACGCCCCTGCAACTGTTGTTCGCTATTGGTGATCAGCTCGTGTTGATCTTCATGTTGAGGCAAGCTCCAAAGGCCGCCCCAGATGCCCTGCGCGGGGCGTTTTTCCAATAGTACTTCGCCTTGCTGATTACGAAGGATTAGAAAGAAAGCGTGACGGGTTGGTAGCTGCTTCTTGGGTTTAGGTTGCGGGTAGCTTTTCACGCAGTCCCGCTGATAAGCCTGGCAGTGTTGCTGCAATGGACAGACTGAACACTTTGGTTGGCTGCGGGTACAGAGCGTGGCGCCTAAATCCATCATTGCCTGGGTGTAGTCTGCGACACGTTGCTGGGGGGTGAAGTCTTCGGCCAACTGCCAAAGTGTTTTCAGTGTTGTGCTCTGTCCGCTCCAGCCCTCGACTGTTTTGAACCGCGATAATACTCGTTTAACATTGCCGTCGAGAATAGGCGCGCGTTGTTGCATGCTGAGGCTTAAAATGGCGCCGGCTGTCGAGCGGCCGATCCCGGGTAGTTGCTCCAGTGCACCCTGTGTGGAGGGAAACTGATTGTTGAACTGTTGATGTACGAGCTGTGCGGTTTTGTGCAGGTTTCTGGCGCGGGCGTAATACCCCAGCCCGGTCCAGAGGTGCAGCACTTCGTCTTCTTCGGCCTGTGCCAACGAGGTGACATCAGGGAAGCGTTGCATGAAGCGTTCAAAATACGGAATGACCGTCGCCACCTGTGTTTGCTGCAGCATGATTTCCGATACCCAGGTGCGATAGGGGTCGTCTTTTTGCTGCCAGGGCAGGTTTTTACGGCCGTGCTGATCAAACCAGTGGAGTACGGCGGCGCTGAAATTAAAGTCTTTCACTAAAAGCCCAGTATACCGCGTAGCTGTTCGGCAGCTTCATCGCCGAGCTTGTCTTTAAGTTTATCTTCCAGCTTGTCATTCACCTTGCGCTGTACTTCTTTTTTAGCCAATTGCGCGGCAATATTTTGTAGTTCGCGCTGATCCAGGCCACAGAGTTTTGATGGCTCGTCATCGAAACCGCCTTGGCAGCGAATTGGCCAGGCGACATCACGATAACGCTCGTGTACTTCGCAAGCCTGATTTTCCATATCGCCCTTGATGTTGGCGCGGATGCCGAAATCCAGATTCTCTTCCGGCAGGTTAATTTGGCCGCTGCCATTCACGTGAATATTGTTAAGTGCGATTGTTAGGCGGTCGGTTTTCACAATGCCTTTGACGATATTGGCGTGGCCGCTGAGCTCCCTGAACTGGGTGTTAGGTTGCTGTGGGTCGGGTGTGTATTGGCGGTCACGAATACGGGCCACGCTTTTACACACCAGTTGCTCGACAGCTTATAAACCAGCCCAGTACAATAGCGC
>LUKI01000152.1 GCA_001593685.1 Gammaproteobacteria bacterium F7 | reverse complement strand
TGCCGTGTTCGCTACGCGTGACCAGCAAAGCATCCAGCTCGAGATCTCGCAACAGTGCAATACCCCGATCCACCAACTGTTGCTCGCTTTCACAGTGACCAACAACGGCTTCAAACTCTTTCAGGTTAGGCGTAATTAAAGTCGCGCCACGGTATTTACTAAAGTCCGCCCCTTTAGGATCAACCAATACCGGGACACCCGCTTTTCTGGCCAATGCAATCAGCTCTTGTGGCTGCTGCAGAGCACCTTTGCCATAATCAGATAAAATCACAGCGCCGGCATTAGTTAGCTGATTTTCTAACCGATCTGGAAACTCTGCGACATCCGCTGCCGAAAAACTCTCTTCAAAATCAAGGCGGATTAGCTGCTGGTTCTGACTGATAACCCTCAATTTTGTAATGGTTGGTCGCTGAGCTGAAATCTGGAAATCACATTCGACGCCCACCGCGTTGAGGCTGGTCTGCAATGACCGGGCATGCTCATCATCCCCCGTGGCACCAATTAACGCGGCCCTGGCACCCAACGCCGCAATATTCAGCGCGACATTGGCAGCACCACCTGGTCGCTCGTCATCCTGTTTGATATTAACAACAGGAACCGGTGCCTCGGGTGAAATTCGCGATGTACTGCCATGCCAGTAGCGATCCAGCATGACATCGCCAGCAACTAACACCTGAGCCTGATTAAAACGTGGCATATCGAATTTCATAATTGTTCCTGTTACTTAAACTTGGCTCGGCTCACTAAACTGCAAACGATGAAGCTGGGCATAGGCGCCGTCTTTTTCCAGCAACTGCTGGTGACTGCCCACCTCAACAATTTGCCCCTGATCCATCACCACAATTTTATCGGCATTTTCGATTGTTGACAGACGGTGCGCAATCACCAGTGTCGTACGATTCTTCATCACACGGTTAAGTGCCTGCTGAATATAACGCTCAGATTCAGTATCCAATGCCGAAGTGGCCTCATCCAAAATCAGCAAAGGTGCGTCCTTGAGAATGGCTCGCGCTAAGGCCAAGCGCTGGCGCTGACCGCCAGATAACATAACACCATCTTCACCAACCTGGGTTTGCAGGCCTTCGGGTAATTTTTCGATAAACTCCATGGCATGCGCGGCAGTAGCAGCCTGAATAATATCGTCCTCAGAAACACCAGCCAGATCACCATAGGCAATATTATGGGCCACCGTATCCTGGAACAGCACGACTTGCTGGTTAACAATCGCCACCTGGCGGCGTAAATCAGCCAATCGATAGTCTTCCAACGGCACGTCATCGAGCATAATTTGCCCGTCACTCACATTATTAAAGCGCGGCATCAAGTTAACCAGGGTCGTTTTACCACTGCCTGAGCGACCTACAAAGGCAACCGTTTCGCCCGGCTCAATCGTCAGACTAATGTTGTTGAGGGCATTGCGGTCACTACCAGGGTAGCGGAAACAAACATCCTTCAGCTCTAATCGGCCCTTGGCACGCTGTAATGCGGTGGTGCCTTCATCGACCTCAGCCTCTTCATCCATCATTTCAAAAATGCTTTGTGATGCAGCAATGCCCTTCTGGATTTTACTGTTCACCCCGGTAAGCTGTCGCAAAGGCTTGGCAATGAGGCTCGCTGCTGTCAAATAAGACAGGAAATCCCCGGTATCCATACCGCCACGAATATCGGTACTCAAACCAATCCATAGCAAAACAGCAATAGCGATAAAGGTCAGTATTTGGATAAACGGTGTGCTGATTTCATCCACCTTGGCAAGCTTTAAACTCTGACGCAAATTGTAACCGCTGGCCTTAGCAAAGCGTTTTTCCTCGTACTCTTTACCGCCAAAGGCTCGCACGACCTCAACGCCCTTAAAGGTTTCTGAGGCAACATGGGTAACGCCACCCATGGAGTTTTGAATACGCCGACTGTATTTGCGAAACATCTTCGAAGTGACACTAACGACAATGCCAATCACGGGTGCGACCACTAAAAACACCAACGATAATTTCCAGTTCATCCAAAAAACATAGCCCAGCAACACGATCACCGTGACCCCATCGCGGAAAATAGTTTTTAGTGCATCAGTGCCAG
>LUKI01000151.1 GCA_001593685.1 Gammaproteobacteria bacterium F7 | reverse complement strand
GTATCGAAGCGATCAACGCTGGTGCTGACATGCTGTGGATTGAAACAGCTGTTCCAACAGTTCACGAAATTAAAGGCATGATGGATCAAGTTCGCGCTGTTCACCCAGATGCGAAACTGGTTTACAACAACTCGCCTTCTTTCAACTGGACCCTGAACTTCCGTCAGCAAGCATACGACGCGTGGGCTGCTGAAGGTAAAGACGTTTCTGGTTACGACCGTGACCGCCTGATGTCTGCTGAATACGACGACTCTGAGCTGGCTGCTGAAGCTGACGCTCGCGTTAAGACGTTCCAAGCTGATACTGCTCGCGAAGCGAACGTATTCCACCACCTGATCACTCTGCCGACTTATCACACGACTGCACTGTCTGTTGATAACCTGGCGAAAGAATACTTTGGTGATGCTGGCATGCTGGGTTATGTTGAAGGCGTACAGCGTAAAGAGATCCGTCAAGGTATCGCTTGCGTTAAGCACCAAAACATGGCCGGTTCAGACATGGGCGACGACCACAAAGAATACTTTGCTGGTGAAGCTGCTCTGAAAGCTGGCGGCGCGAAGAACACTTCTAACCAGTTCAACGACGTATAAGTTGACTGTTTAGCAAGTGCTTGAAAAAGGCGACCTTCGGGTCGCCTTTTTTGTTAGAATTTCTGACATTAATTATTGATTGAAATCGAGAAGATTAAGCATGACAAACGCTCCTGCTCACTTACAAGACGCTAAAGACCTACTCAGCGAATCAGGTTTTGCCACCAGCGACGTCTGGTATCACGGCACATCTTCTGCACTGCTGGACTCCATCAAAAAACAGGGGCTTAAACGCTCTGGCGACAAAGCGATAAAAGAGGCCACCAAAAGCACGATGGAAACCATTGGTGGCAGCTATAACGAAACCGCCGAACCGGTATTCCTAACCCAAAGCAAAGAACTGGCTTACTACTGGGCCGAACAGACGGTTCGCGATCGCAGTGTACGCTTTGAGGGAAAAGAAGAGGCCATCGTTTTAGCCGTTAAGCTGCCAGAAGAGCTGCGAAGCAAGGTCAGACCGGACACCGGTGCAGCCAGCCTGTTAATGGTGATCGGCAGCAGCAAGTACCTTGAAGATCTGAGCAAAATTTATAAAGCCAACGGTCACACATTAGCCGAAATCGACCCGATCAAAGCAGATCGCATGGATTACCTGAACAAACTGGGCATGGCTTACATTGACCAGGATGTCGACGCTCAATACCTGGACGTCTTGTAACCCCCTATACCGGAACAAACACACAAAAGGCGGGATATCCCCCGCCTTTTGTTAAAAAATCCTGCAGCTGTAAAGACTACTCCCAGAACGTCCACCACTTTTTGCTGCCATCCCGCCCACGCAGACTTATCCGCAAACACTGGCGCAACCATCAGCGCCGCCACCAAACTCCTCCCCTGCGCCGCTTCAAAACACCTCCAGCAACAACCTATGCTAATCAGCAGTCAACCCGCACTACTTTCTTCCAAATTAGCGCACAATATTATGCTAATTTTTTTTCAAAAACCTTAGCAGTCCTGTATACTTACGCGCAATTTTGACCCCCACTATCGAGTAGAACAATGACTGATCTATCCAAGTACAGAAACATTGGTATTTTCGCCCACGTTGACGCGGGTAAAACCACCACAACAGAACGAATTTTAAAACTAACTGGCAAAATTCATAAGCTGGGTGAAACTCACGAAGGTGAGTCAACTACTGACTTCATGGAGCAGGAAGCCGAGCGAGGCATTACCATCCAGTCGGCAGCAGTTAGCTGTTTCTGGAACGATCATCGTTTTAACGTTATCGACACTCCGGGGCACGTTGACTTCACTGTTGAAGTTTACCGCTCTCTGAAAGTTCTTGATGGTGGTGTTGGTGTATTTTGTGGCTCCGGTGGCGTAGAACCTCAATCAGAAACTAACTGGCGCTACGCTAACGAATCCGAAGTAGCTCGTATCATCTTCGTCAACAAGCTTGACCGTTTAGGTGCTGACTTCCTGCGCGTTACAGATCAGGTTAAAAATGTACTGGGCGCAACACCGCTAATCATGGTGCTGCCAAT
>LUKI01000150.1 GCA_001593685.1 Gammaproteobacteria bacterium F7 | reverse complement strand
ATTTTGACTTTTGATGCCGCTGTTGAGGGTTCTGGTACGGGTATAACCGCAGGTGCAACACCTGGTACAGGTGATACTATCGATATTGGTGGTCAAACTTTTCAGTTTGTAACGAACGAGGCTAATGTAACTGCCGGTAATGTGGCTGTGGTTGTTGCTGCCGGTGGCGCAGCAGCAGACTCGATTACTGCGCTGGAGAGTGCGATTGATGCTGAGCGTTCAGCGGGACGTAGTACTGTTGATACGGGGACTAAAACAGCAACAAGCCTGATTCTAGATTCAACAGTGTTAGGTATTAACACTGTTGCAGCTAGCGGCGGCGTTAATGAGGGTACAGAAACCAATGCGGGTGCGATTACAGCAGCGGTAACTACACCGGGTGTTGCTCCTGCTGATGATGCCGACGGCGTAACAACAAAGGGAACGCTCACGCTGAGTTCCGCATCCAGCTTTACATTGGGCGGTGCAGATTTGGCCTTTGGTGGTTTGAGTAGCGCTTCTTCTTCGCTTTCTTCTCTGAGTTCAGTTGATATCTCTTCTGTACAGGGTGCTAACGACGCGATTGCTATTCTGGATGGTGCGTTGAGCCAGGTGAACAGTATTCGTGGTGATTTGGGTGCGATTCAAAACCGTTTTGAATCAACCATTTCTAACCTGAGCACTACGGCTGAGAACCTGAGTGCTGCACGGTCTCGTATTCTGGATACTGACTTTGCGCAGGAAACAGCTAACCTGACTCGTGCAACCATTCTGCAACAGGCTGGTACATCCATTCTGTCTCAGGCTAACTCATTACCGCAGCAGGTATTATCACTTCTTCAGTAATAACTGAAGAGTGAAATGGCCGGACTTTAGGGGCAACCTAAAGTCCGGTTTACCTAAACGGTAAGGATACTATTTGACTCACAGGTGTACGTTATGGCGATTCAGATAAACAATGCCAATTCGCTGCCTACGGAGAAAGTGCCGAATATCTCGAGCTCGGATATTAACCGTAATGAGGTTGCTTCTAATCCGGTAGCCGACAAGAGTACGGTAACGGCAGAGCAAGCTAAGCCAACGGCTCAGCCTGATAGGGATGTTCTGGAAGCTAGCGTCAGTAAGATTAATGACTTTGTGCAGAATGTGCAGCGCAGTATTCATTTTTCAGTCGCTGAAAATTCAGGCCGTACGATTATCGAAGTTTACGACAAAGAGACCGATGAACTTATCCGTACTATTCCCTCTGAAGAGGTTCAGCGCATATCGGAAGCGATTGCAGAACAGCTCAGTGAGGGGTTGCTGTTGAAAACAAATATTTAAGCGCAGTAACCTGGCAAGAAAACTGCATAGTTTCAACGTGTGTAGAGCGAAGAGGATACTTAAGTGAATCCTCCCTCGCTTTGGCAGTTAATTCTATAGACAGGCAAGGTGGAGACAAATGGCTTCAATATCATCACTCGGTATCGGTTCAGGATTGGACCTTAACGGGATACTTGAAAAGCTGGTCGAAGCTGAGCGCGCACCAGTCTCGCAACGTCTGGATTTAAAAGAGGCGGAAGCACAGGCTTCTATTTCTGCTTTTGGATCGCTCAAAAGCGCTATGTCAGAGTTTCAAACTCAACTCAGCGAGCTGACTAACCTTGCTTCCTTTCAAGATCGTAGTGTTACCGTAAGCGATAACGAAGTTTTTTCTGCGACGGCTGACAGCACGGCTTCCGTCAGCAAAACTGATATTAATGTTTTAAATTTAGCGGAAGCTCATAAATTGGTGTCTGGCGATTTTGCCGATGCAGATACCGTTGTCGGTACCGGCACTTTAAAAATTGAGGCGGGTGGTTCTGCCTTTAATATCAGTATTACCGATGGCAAGCTTAGCTCCATTCGGGACGCTATCAATAACTCTTCAGCTAAAGATAAAGTAACGGCTAATGTTATTACGGTTGATGACGGTAGTGGCGGTACTGTTTCAAAGCTGGTGGTGACGTCAAAGGCAACAGGCCAGGATGGCGCAATTGAACTAACGGTTACGGACGATGATGGCCAAAATACGGATGCTGCGGGCCTATCTCAGCTGCATTTTGTATCCGGCGATGTGAATAATCGACTAA
>LUKI01000149.1 GCA_001593685.1 Gammaproteobacteria bacterium F7 | reverse complement strand
TCTTGATCCTCAATGCTGATTTTTTCGATGCTGGCTTCCGCTTCGGTGACCAGGACAACGTTGACAACCGTTTTGACCTGGTCATGCTGGCCACAAAACGCGCTCGCCAACTGGCGACCGGTGGCAAAGAGCCTCTGGTAAAAGAAGATAGCGATAAAGCCACGGTAATTGCGCTGCGTGAAATTGCTGACGGCCTGATCACCGAAGAGTCTTTGGCAGCACGCAATATGCAAGAAGACATCGCAGAAGTATTTGAAGAAACTGACTCTATCGACGCTGAATTGCTGGCAGCTGTTGCGGCCACCGCTTCCGAAGATGAAGATCAGGATGTGACTGCCGTTGCGCCCGATAGCGATGGCCCATCTGGAGACGATAATATCTAAAGCGTGACCGCTAAAAGCATATTAGAAAAGCGCTACTCCAAGTAGCGCTTTTTAGTTTTAGCCTCAGAGAAACCTGTCCCCAAATACCGCTATACACGTCACTTTCAAACAATTCACCATCAAGCACTAGCAAATCAGAACGGCCTTTGCTAACTTGCAGAGACGACCATTTTATACCCTTAGTTTGTCCGCCCGGAGTGCGTCTTGTCGCCTATTGTTGACTTTGCTGAACAGCTAACTGCTTATCTCGATCAGGAACAGATCGATGAGGTCACGCGCGCCTATTATTACGCCGAAAAAGCGCACGATGGCCAGGTGCGTCGCAGCGGCGACCCTTATATTACTCATCCATTGGCTGTGGCACGCATCCTCTCCGAGATGCGTATGGATCAACACAGCTTGATGGCGGCACTGCTACACGATGTCATTGAAGATACGGGGGTCAGCAAAGAGTCACTAAGCAACGAGTTTAACGAGACCATTGCCGAGTTAGTCGATGGTGTCAGCAAGCTGACGCACCTGGAATTTGAAACCGTTGCTGAAAAGCAGGCCGAAAACTTCCAAAAAATGGCTTTAGCCATGGCCGAGGATATTCGCGTTATCCTCATCAAGCTCGCCGATCGCCTGCATAACATGCGCACGCTGGGTGTATTACGTCCAGATAAGCGCCGCCGCATTGCCCGCGAAACACTTGATTTGTATGCACCAATTGCCAATCGCCTGGGCATGAACAACGTTCGCATTGAGCTTGAAGATTTAAGCTTCAAGGCTTTACACCCCATGCGGGCTGCTCGCATCACCCGAGCCATTAAACGCGCTCGCGGCAATCGCAAAGAGTTAGTTGTACAAATCCAGGAAGCATTAACCGAGCACCTCAAGCAGGCCGGCCTGCCTTGCCGGGTAATTGGCCGAGAAAAACATCTGGCGGGCATCTATCAAAAGATGCGTGTTCAGCGTAAATCCTTCAGTGAGATCATGGACGTCTATGCTTTCCGTATCATCACAGAAGACGTCGACAGCTGCTACCGTGTATTAGGCGCTGTTCACAACTACTACAAGCCGGTGGAGGGACGCTTTAAAGACTATATCGCCATCCCCAAGGCCAACGGCTATCAGTCATTACATACCACCCTGTTTGGTATGCATGGCGTACCGATTGAAATCCAGATTCGCACCGAAGACATGGAATATATGGCTAACAACGGTATTGCTGCGCACTGGCTCTACAAAAGCAACGATAAAGCCAAACACAGCCACGCCCGCGCCCGCAAATGGGTTCAGGACCTGCTGGAAATGCAGCAAAGCGCCAGTAGCTCGCTGGAGTTTATCGAAAACTTCAAGACTGAACTGTTCCCACACGAAATTTTTGTCTTCTCGCCAAAGGGGCGAATTCTCGAATTACCCGTTGGCGCCACCCCCGTTGATTTTGCCTACGCTGTACATACCGGCATCGGGCATACCTGTGTAGCAGCACGTGTTAACCGCCGCCTGGCGCCACTCAATACCGTGTTACAAAGCGGCCAGACCGTGGAAATCATTACCGCTCCCAGCGCCAAGCCCAACATGGCCTGGCTTAACTTTGTTATCACCGGTAAGGCCCGCGGCAGTATTCGCCACTATTTAAAACACCAAAAGCTTCACGAAGCTGTCGAGCTGGGCAAACGTCTGCTGACCAAAGCCCTGATGGACATCAATACCTCACTGGACAAGCTCAGCGAAGAACAACGCCAGACCGTGCTT
>LUKI01000148.1 GCA_001593685.1 Gammaproteobacteria bacterium F7 | reverse complement strand
CTTCACGTTCCCCTTCATCGCCGGATTACCACTGCACCAGTACAATGTCTTTAGCCTCAGGCACTCTCATCGCTAAACGAGCACGGGCAATTTGCTCGACACGGGCATGTTGCGTCAGCGCACTTTGTTCCAGTAACAACTGCCCCCACTCAATATCCAAGCTGTCCCGCTCCTGTAGCGCCGCTTGAAAATCACTAAAAGCATGACGGTTAAGGTGACTGACATACACAACAGCCACGGCTGACATCACCAGCAGGCACAATAACGAAACCGTAGCAACAAACTCTTTGCTAAATAGAGTCAGCATCTATTTCACCGTCCGCTCAGCAATACGCATAATGGCACTGCGCGCTCGCACGTTATCTTTCAACTCTTGCTCAGACGCCTTCACGGCTTTACCGACACGCTTCAAACGCTGATCAATTTGATCTTGCATAATAGGCAAGTGCCGGGGTAATGGTTCGCCCTTCTCTTGTTTGTGAATGAATTTCTTAACAATGCGGTCTTCCAAGGAATGGAAACTGATCACTACCAGACGGCCTTTGTCTGCCAGCAAATCAACCGCCTGATCCAATACCAGCGCCAAATCATCCAATTCGCGATTGATAAAAATTCGAATACCTTGAAAGGCCCGCGTTGCTGGATTTTTCCCTTTCTCCCAGGCTGGGTTAGCCTGCTTAATCACCTCAGCCAGGTGCGCGGTGCGTGTAAACGGTCTTTGCGCCCGCTCGGCAACGATCGCTTTAGCCATTCGGCGAGCAAAGCGCTCCTCACCATATTCCTTGAGTACTGTTGAAATTTCTTCTTCCGGAGCTTCAGCAATCCACTCAGCAGCGCTTTGTCCGCGACTGGTATCCATTCGCATATCCAGCGGCCCATCCTGAGTAAAACTAAACCCACGTTCAGGATCATCCAGCTGCGGCGATGACACGCCCAGATCCAGCAGCACACCGGTCACGCCATTTTCCAGACCGTGAGCAGCAGCCAGATCCTTTAATTCAGCAAAGGAGGCGTGGCCAATAATAACCCGCTCGTCATCACCAAAGTGCTCATGAGCATAGGCGATAGCCTGCGGATCTTTATCGATCACCAACAAGCGTCCCTTGGAGCTAAGACGGCTTAAAATGACACGGCTGTGTCCGCCCCGCCCGAAAGTGCCATCGACATAACAGCCATCAGGATCCACTACCAGCGCGTCGACGGCCTCGTTTAACAGGACCGAATCATGTGCATTAAAGTCACTCATGGTTACAGCGACAACGATAGAAGTTCATCGGGTAACGCCTCGCTATCACCTTTATCTTCGATATAGGCATCGCGGCGTTGCAGCCACAGCTCTTCGCTCCACAACTCAAACTTTTTACCCTGCCCCAGCAGCACCGTTTTCTTCTCAAGCCTGGCATACTCACGAAGCGGTCCAGACAGCAGTAAACGTCCACTGCCATCAATTTCAACATCGGTAGCATGACCAATCAGCAAACGCTGGATACGGCGGGCTTCTTTATTAAAACTTGGCAGCGCTTCGATCTTGCGTTGTATCACTTCCCATTCATCAATGGGATAAATGAGCAGGCAGCGCTCCTCGGTATCAATGGTTACCACCATCTGGCCACCACAGTGCTCAGCCAGACACTCGCGATAGCGGGTCGGCACGGCCATACGACCTTTGGCGTCCAAATTGATGTTAGTAACCCCACGAAACACTGAGTTGCTCCACTGCCTTAAAAATTAATTAGGAGAGTAAAAACAACACTTTTACCCACTTTTACCCACTATTTGACACTATAGAAACACACCGAGGCAGTGTCAACAGCTCAGAACGTCCGTAAACAGGAGATTTGCCCTTAAAACACAAGGACTTACGTGATATCAATCGAGTTATTCGCTAACACTCAAGGAGGAAGGATCAAGAAAACAAAAGGGTAATTATCGAAGTTAATGTAGATTCTAGGAATATAGATTTTTTTGTAATAACGAGAAAAATTTTATTCCCGTCAGCACTAATAATTTAGCCAGACAACTTCAGAAATTTAGCAAAACAAAAACCCACATGGAAAGCCGCGCTCAACGTCACTAACCTTTGCGCACAATAATAACCAACAAACCGACACAGCACCGACAAAGTTAAAGC
>LUKI01000147.1 GCA_001593685.1 Gammaproteobacteria bacterium F7 | reverse complement strand
GATAATAACAGGCGGCATAGCGCGACACGGCGGCGCTCCCCCCCTGATAGTTTAGTCACGTCGGCATCCCAGGGCGGCAGGCGCAGTGCGTCGGCAGCGATTTCCATTTTATGTTCGATGTTGTGTGCATCGGTGGCCTGGATGATATCTTCGAAGCGGGCTTGCTCTTTGGCAAGTTTGTCGAAATCAGCATCAGGCTCGGCATAGTCGGCGTAGACTTTTTCCAGTCCGGCTAGTGCGTCCAGCGCTTCACGCAGGCCATCTTCGACGTTGCCCTTCACATCTTTGTTGGGGTCAAGGTCGGGTTCCTGTGGCAAGTAGCCAACGGATAATTCCGGTGAGGCGTGAGCTTCGCCGTCAAACTCTTTGTCGACGCCAGCCATGATTTTCAGCAGGCTGGATTTACCTGAGCCATTAAGGCCGAGAACACCAATTTTTGCGCCATGGAAAAAAGATAGTGAGATGTTTTTCAAAATCTGACGTTTTGGTGGAACCGTTTTAGACAGACGACTGAGGCTGTATGCGTATTGCGCCATTCGGAAAAATCCTATTGGTTGAAGCGAATGAAGGCCGGATAGGTTAATGCAAATAACAATGTAACTCAATCCTGGTAGGTGTTTCGGGCTGTTAATAGTGTTTGGTGAGAGCTGGTGTGCTGGGGTACAATGCGGGGCGTTTAACTTAGTGAAAAATAAAGAGAATTACGATGCATTGTCCATTTTGCAGTGATGCTGATACACGAGTGATCGACTCACGCCTTGTTGCCGAAGGTGAGCAGGTGCGGCGCCGTCGCGAATGCAACGCCTGTGGCGAGCGCTTTACGACCTTTGAAACGGCTGAGCTGTGGTTGCCGCGGTTGGTAAAACGTGACGGTAGTCGCGTACCCTTTGATGAGGAAAAACTGCGAAATGGCATGTTGCGCGCGCTGGAAAAAAGACCAGTTAGCGTCGAGCAAATTGAAGCCTCGGTTAGCCAAATTAAACACAAGCTGCGTGCCAAGGGTGAACGTGAGCTTAAAGCGCTGGTGGTGGGTGAGATGGTGATGGAAGAACTCAAAAAGCTGGATGATGTGGCTTATATCCGTTTTGCCTCCGTGTATCGGCATTTCGAGGATTTGAACGAATTTCGTGAAGAAATTGAACGCCTCACTAAAGAAAACTAAGGGTAGTCTAGAGAAGTAATGCCTGAATTAGACGAATTTTACATGGCGCGTGCACTGCAGTTGGCAGAGCGTGGGCTGTACACCACAGAGCCGAACCCGCGGGTTGGTTGTGTGCTCGTACGTGACGGGCAAATTATTGGTGAGGGCTGGCACCGCCGTGCTGGTGAGGGGCATGCTGAAGTTGAGGCGCTGGCGTCGGTCAAAGGTTCGGCTGACGGTGCGACCGCCTATGTAACATTGGAGCCCTGTAGCCATCAGGGTAAAACTGGTCCCTGTTGTGATGCGTTAATAAAGGCAGGCGTGAGCCGGGTTGTTGCGGCGATGCAGGATCCTAACCCGCTCGTTGCTGGAAGAGGTTTTAAGCGCATGCAGGAGGCGGGTGTTGAGGTGGCTTTTGGCGTGTTACAGGAGCAGGCGCGCGCTTTGAACCCTGGTTTTATCAAGCGCATGGAAACAGGGCTACCCTACGTACGCATTAAACTGGCAATGAGTGTCGATGGTCGTACGGCAATGGATTCTGGCGAGAGTCAGTGGATTACCGGTCCGGCAGCGCGCAGTGATGTACAAAAGTTACGCGCACGCAGCTCTGCCGTTGTGACGGGGGTGGGCACGGTGCTGCATGATGACCCTTCAATGACTTTACGGGCAGAGCAACTGGGGCTGACCTCCTGTAAGTATGTAAGCGCCGATGACGTCGTAAGCCGACAGCCGTTGCGAGTGGTGCTGGATAGTGAGTTTAAAACGCCCGCGACGGCAAATATTGTTAACTTGCCCGGCTCAACCTGGGTTGTTGGTGCGCAGGAATTGCCTTCACAAAATATCGGCAATGCTGAGCTTAAAAGTCTGCCGGGTGATGACGGAAAAATTGACCTGCAGGCACTGCTTAAAATGCTCGCTAAGGCGGAATGTAATGAGGTGCTGGTCGAAGCCGGCGCTGTTCTGAGCGGCGCTTTTTTACAGGCCGGATTGGTTGATGAGCTGGTCATTTATATGCCCCGAAACTGCTTGGTAGCGCG
>LUKI01000146.1 GCA_001593685.1 Gammaproteobacteria bacterium F7 | reverse complement strand
GTCACTTTGAAGGTTTTCAGATCAAGATCACTACCAACACCGGTCAGCAGCGACTCAAGAAACTCCACAAAGGGTGGAATAACAAGGTCGTAGCCCCAGCTTTTGTAGAGGTCCAGCAGGTTGCGACGCAGGCTTTCAACACGGCCCGCCATTGGTGGCAACACCTCTTCAATGCCATCGGGAAGCAACCAACGATTTGAATCAATCATGTAATTTCTCTTGTCATCCGACACAACTAACAACGGTTAGTTGATCAGGTAAAGCAGCAACACGCCCAGCAACATGGAACACAAACCCATGACCCGCATGTTACGATCATCTATTCGAGCCGCCAATTCTATCAGTTTGCGCCAGCGCTGGGGAGCCACAAAAGGCATTATCCCTTCCAGCACTAAAAACAAACAGCCCGCTACCAATAACTCATGCCAAAATGACATCAACGCATCCGCTATTTACCGCTTAACCAAACACAAAAAAGCCGGGGCTCCACCCGGCTGATTTGCACAAAAACACTAACTTAATGTTTTCGATTTATTACTTACCTTTAGAGTCAGTCAAGTACTTAAAGAAGTCACTTTCAGGATCCAGCACCAATAAATCGCCAGCATTACCAAAAGTTGCCTTATAAGCATCTAAACTGCGATAAAAGGCATAAAACTCCGGATCACGATTATAGGCTTCGGCATAAATCGCAGCCGCTGTCGCATCACCTTCACCTCGGATTTGCTGTGCTTCACGATAGGCTTCCGCTTCAATAACTGTTTTTTGGCGATCAGCATCAGCTTCAATACCTTCGGCCAACTCTCGACCTTTAGCACGGTGCTCTCGAGCTTCACGCTGACGCTCGGTCGACATCCGGCTAAATACCGAGTTACTCACTTCAGGGGGCAGATCAATACCTTTCACCCTCACATCCAACACTTCAATACCCAGCTCTTGTTGAGCAATTTCGTTGAGCTTACCGGTCAACACAATCATCAACTCATCACGTTCACCGGATACCACCTCATGCATGGAGCGCGCACCAAACTGGTTACGCAGACCGGTATCAACACGCGATGATAGCAGCCGTTTAGCCACCTGCTCATCACCTGACGTAGCCGTATAGTAACTTTCCACGTCAGCCACACGCCATTTAACAAAGGAGTCCACAACCACGGCTTTCTTCTCCTGTGTCAGGTAACGCTGGGGCAGCGCATCCAGCGTCAGGAGTCGGCCATCAAAAATACGCACCTTGTTAATGATAGGCAGCTTAAAGTGCAACCCGGGTTGAACGTCAGGCTCAACCACCTCACCAAAACGCAGCAAAACCGCACGCTCACGCTCGCTCACAATATATAAGCACTGAGTAGCAAGCAGCGCCAACACCAATACAAAACCTAAGATAAATGTCGTTCTTAACTGCATGTTAACGGCCCTCTCTTAAGCTGCTGTTATTCTGACGCTCACGGATTCGGTTTATCACCTGATTAGTCAGATCATCCAATTGTCGCGAGCTTATACGTCCACCATCACTAGTCGTCGCACTTCCCCCAGCCTGACTCGCCAGCTTATCCAGTGGCAGATACATCATATTGTTACCACCTTCCACGTCCACCAGGACCTTAGAGCTGGTACTCATCACCTTCTGCAGAGCATCAATATACAAACGCTCACGAGTAACTTCAGGCGCCTTTTTATACTCTTCATAAAGCTTGGTAAAGCGTGATGCGTCACCTTGCGCCTCAGCAATTACCTGCGCTTTATAAGCATTAGCTTCTTCTAACAAACGCTGCGCATAACCTCGCGCCTCAGGAACAATACCGTTTCGGTAAGTTTCAGCTTCGTTTTTAGAGCGCTCTTCATCTTCTCGCGCCTTAATCACATCATCGAAAGCCGCTTGCACTTCACGTGGTGCCTGGGCGTTTTCAATATTAACCTTACTGATTCGCAACCCGGCCCCATAGCTATCAATATAGTCCTGCAGCCGCTCCTGCACATCGACAGCCAGAATCTCTCGACCCTCGGTCAGCACGCCATGCATTTCAGAGCTACCCACCACATGACGCAAAGCCGAGTCAGTGGCATGCGACAAACTTAATTCGGGATCTTTAACATTCAGATAAAAATCCTTGGGATTAGACACAATATATTGAACAGCCAGGCTGACATCGACGATATTTTCATCTTCGGTCAACATGGTGCCACGCGATTCATGTG
>LUKI01000145.1 GCA_001593685.1 Gammaproteobacteria bacterium F7 | reverse complement strand
AGCCAGCACCGCTTGATACGCTACCAGCCGCACTTTTATGGCACCATCGATAGCGCCAGTGTTTATCCGCGAGAGCTGGTAAAGTCGGCAATCGAGTATAATGCTGCTGCGGTGATTTTGGCCCATAATCACCCCTCTGGTGTCGCGGAACCCAGCCAGGCTGATCGTCAAATTACTGAGCAGGTTCGCAAGGCGATGAGCCTGATTGATGTGCGTGTGCTGGATCATATGGTGGTGGGGGACTCGGAGGTCGTATCCTTTGCCGAGCGTGGCTGGTTGTAGGCGATAGTGGGGAATTCCCCGGAAGTAGTTGAAAAGCGCGATTAACTCTCTATAATTCGCGCCTTTCTAGGTCGAATACTTGTCAAGGCAGTTGGCTTCTGGTATAAATGCGACCCCTTTTGTGAGGCTGAAAGAAAAGCACCTCGCAGATACCCGATTTTTTAGAGCAGATTGATTAAGTAGGAATTCATCATGTCCAAGGTTTGTCAGGTTACAGGTAAGCGTCCAGTAACTGGAAATAATGTTTCACACGCGAAGAACAGAACGCGTCGCCGTTTTTTGCCTAACCTGCATACGCATCGTTTCTGGGTTGAGTCTGAAAAACGCTTTGTAAAATTACGTGTATCCACAAAAGGTATGCGTATCATCGATAAAAAAGGCATCGATCAGGTATTGGCTGATATCCGTGCCAACGGCGAAAAAGTTTAAGCCGGTTAACGAGCTAGGAGTAATAAAGTCATGCGCGATAAAATTAAATTAGTTTCCTCTGCTGGAACAGGTCATTTTTATACAACGACCAAAAACAAACGCACCATGCCAGACAAGATGGAAATCAAAAAGTACGATCCTGTTGTTCGTAAGCACGTATCGTACAAGGAAGCTAAAATTAAGTAAGCTTTCTGTAGCGTTTAATAAAAAGCCCAGCTTGTCTGGGCTTTTTTGTGCCTGTAGATTTTGTCAAACCACTATTACATAACTGTGTTGAGAAAAAGCTGATGCCTGAATTGCCGGAAGTTGAAACCACCCGTTGTGGGGTCGCGCCACATGTTGTTGGTCAGCGAGTGGTGGATGTGCTGGTGCGCCAGCCCAAGCTACGTTGGCCGGTGCCGGTTGATCTGAGGCAGCTATTGGTTGGGCAAGAGGTTAGTCAGTTATCGCGGCGCGCCAAGTATCTGCTGTTTGAGATGCCAGGTGGCACGATGATGATCCATCTTGGTATGTCCGGTAGCTTGCGAATTGTACCCGCTGGCACTCCCGCTGATTTACATGACCACGCAGATATCCATCTCGAAAATGGTATGATGCTGCGTTACACCGACCCAAGACGGTTTGGTGCAATCCTGTGGTTAGAGGGGGACCCCTTTGCGCATGAGTTACTGAAAAAACTTGGCCCAGAGCCTCTTTCGGGGGCGTTCTCAGGTGAGCATCTTCACCGTTTGGCCGGACAGCGTAAAGTGCCGGTGAAGAGTTTTATTATGGATGGTCATGTGGTGGTGGGTGCGGGTAATATTTATGCAAACGAGGCGCTGTTTCGTGCAGGGATTCACCCGAAGCGTGCGGCAGGCCGTATCTCGTTAGCGCGTTACCAACGCTTGGCTGATGAAATCAAACAAACTTTGAGCGAAGCAATCGCCAGTGGTGGTACAACCCTGAAAGATTTTGTTGGCGGTGACGGTAAACCGGGTTATTTCAAACAGGAGCTAAAGGTTTACGGGCGCGGTGGTTTGCCCTGTGTTGAATGTGGTGAAGTATTAAAAGAGATTCGGTTGGGGCAGCGTAGTACGGTTTTTTGTACAAACTGTCAGCGCTAGCTGGCGCCGTAAACTCGTAAAGCAAGCCACGAATGTTATATCCTTTGAGTACCGACAACATTAAGGGAGTGACGTTATGAAGCGGGTTTATAAAAGTACTGTGCGAACATGTGTGGCGACGTTTATGGCACTAATGCTGCTGACTCCATCCTTCGGGTGGGCTAATAATCCCGAGGATACGCCGTCCGGTGGAGCGATGGTCGCTGATGCCGTGATAGCGCGGCCATTACTGTTAGTGGCAACCGTTTTGGGTACCGGCTTGTATGTGGTGAGTTTGCCCTTCTCGCTGGCGGGCGGTAATGCGGCGGATGCTGGCCAGGCGCTGGTTCTTGAGCCGGCTAAAAATACCTTTGTGCGCTGCCTGGGCTGTCGTAAGGCAGGTTACCAGCGATAGTGGCCTAGTTTATTGC
>LUKI01000144.1 GCA_001593685.1 Gammaproteobacteria bacterium F7 | reverse complement strand
TTCTGGCATTGGCTGGCAGAACAGCGTGGTGATCGTGCTGTGTTTCCGGTTTATCGATTATTCTGTTTATCTCAAGTCTAATTGCTTTTGCCCTATGCTGGTTACCTGATTTGAGTAGCGGCTTTTGGGGCTACGCTAATCAGTCAACGCAGGATTATTTTTCGACACTGCAGCACCCCTGGCTCGATCAGGTTTTTGGTTTACTGCTGCGGCTAACCGACACTTATTGCCTGGCAACCCTCACCATGCCGTTAATACTATGGTTGTTATTAACGCGTCACCTCGCTGCGGGACTGCACTTTTTTTCTGCCATGGTCGGGGTTACGGTGATTAGCGCACTCCTCACCAATATTGACCATGCGGCAACAACAGGAACGGCCACTGCAGGTCTGATCGCCGCCTTTATTGCACAGGAAATGCAGCACCATAAACGCTGGTGGCTCTACTGCTTCGCACTGCCACCCATATTACTGTTTGCTGTGAGTAGCCTTTATCAAGGCGCCCTGCTGTCGACGGTTTTAGCGGGAATGTTTATGGGCTTGATGGTCTGCGCAGCCGCACGCATCAGTTTTAGCCGTTATAACAGGCAGGCTATTAAGGCCGATATCTGGCTATTGATCAGTGTTATTATCGGCATCGGCTCCACGGCTTTTTGTATCACAGCGGGCTAAAACGTAAGCGTCTGCTAACCTTCCAGGTCAGCTAACAATGACCGTATGGCATTATAACGTTGCTGCCCATCATCCAGCTCAAGCAGGTGTTGCTTTTGCATCGCCTCAATCGGCAGCAAATGAGCCAACCCCCACACTACGGAAGTTTGGTTGTGATAATCAATACGCATATCCTGCGCTTTTACCAGTGGATGCTGCTCAAGCTTTTTTAACAAACCGGCCAATTCTGAATCGACCGGCAGTAGCGGTTGATCAATATCTTCCAGCACCTGTATTTCAGCCCAAAGCAGCTCGCCCATCGCACCGCTAATAGCACCAATTTCAACTCGATCGCCACCCTCAACGGTGACGCCTAATATCCCGCCTTCCAATTGATCCCAATCCACAATGCGAGCACAGGTGCCGACGGAAAAAACCTCTGGCACCGCCCCCGTTTCCTGCCCTTTGCTGATCAACACCACGACAAATTCAGCGTCTTTTTTAAGGCACTCTTTTACCAGGTTTAAGTAACGTTGCTCAAAAATTTTTAGCTGTATACGTGCGCCCGGGAAAAGTACTGTGCTGAGAGGAAAAACGACCATTTTCATAACAATAATTAACGCCCGGCTCCCCAACGAGGCACCAGCGTTTGCTCAACCTGAAGCTGATCAAGGATTCGAGCCACCACGAAATCCACCATATCATCAACACTTTGCGGCTGATGATAAAACCCTGGGCTCGCAGGTAAAATCACCGCGCCCATTTGTGACAATGTCAGCATATTTTGCAGGTGAATCGTCGAATAGGGCGCTTCACGCGGCACAAGAATAAGCTGTCGACGCTCCTTAAGCATCACGTCGGCAGCGCGTTCAATTAAGTTATCACAGCCACCCCTTGCTACCGCCGACAACGTTCCCGTGCTGCAGGGGCAGATCACCATCGCGCGTGGTGCATTAGAGCCAGAGGCCACGGGCGCAGTCCACTCTTCTTTAGCAAAAACGCGAATTTGCCCGTCTGTTGCGCGATAACGCTCAGCCAATGCGGCTTCCAGCTTGTTACCGTGGCTAGGCAGCTCAACGTTGGTTTCCGTGGCAATCACCATCTGCGCCGCCTTGGAAATCAACAAATAGACTTGGTGCTCAGCTGCAACCAGCAATTCCAGCAGGCGCAACCCGTACTGCGCCCCAGACGCACCAGTGACCGCCAACGTAATCGGTTCTTTGAAATCAGCCATTAACGGCCTCGCTATTTTCGTGTCGGGCTTTAAGTGCCGTCAGCAAGCGCTGGTGAATACCATCAAAACCACCGTTACTCATGATCACCACCTGATCACCTGCCGCACACTCATGACATATCTTATCGATAATCGCATCGGTCGATTGCAACACCTCTGCAGGTACAGGACTGGCGTCAGCCACCGACTGCAAATCCCAATCCACGCCCGCAGGCTGATACCAAAGCACCTGATCGGCATTGGCACACACCGGCGCCAACTTATCCTTATAGACCCCTAAACGCATGGTATTAGAGCGTGGTTCAATAATGGCAAAAATTCGCGTTTTTGCTAAAGAAGAGTGGACTGCGCC
>LUKI01000143.1 GCA_001593685.1 Gammaproteobacteria bacterium F7 | reverse complement strand
TCCAGAGGCCTTTACACGCCTCAAAATAGCCCTAATTCGTGCAACAAGCTCACGTGGATTACAGGGTTTAGGTAAATAATCATCCGCGCCCATTTCCAGCCCGACAATCCGGTCGACATCATCACCTCGAGCCGTCAACATCAGCACTGGCGTCGCATTTTTAAGGCGCACCTCTCGAAGCGCGTCAATCCCGTTCATGATCGGCATCATGACATCCAGAACAAGCAAGTCGTAATTGCCCGTTAACACTTCAGACACGGCCTTTTCACCATCATGCACGCTGCTCACCTCAAAGCCCTCACTGCTAAGGTACTCGGTTAACAGTTCGCACAGCTCCTGGTCATCATCCGCCAATAATAAACGCGCCATTCTTCAACCCTGTTATTTCTCGTCATCATTAAAAGCCAGTCGCCCAAAGGGCAAAAGAACCTTTACATAACTTTACACAGCTTTGACCCAACTTTGCATTGAACTCACTAATATCAACGTCACAACAGGTTATATTTTTAAGGAGAAAAACCATGAATAAATTCACAAAAATTGCCGGTTTAGGATTACTGTCTGGCGCCATCATGTTCAGCAGTGCCAGCTTTGCCCAAATGAATAATGACGGCGACTCAGACAGAAAAGACTGCAAAAAAGGAGAGCATCGCGATGGTAAATGGGGTAAAGGCGACCACCGCGGCTTTGGAAAAATTAAACGAGCACTACATCACCTGGATTTGAGCGATCAACAGCAAGCTCAAGTTGACGCCATCATGGCTGATGTAAAACCTGCCATGAAGTCCATGCGCCAGGCGATGAAAGACAGTCGTAGTGAGGTTCATTCGCTAATGAACAGCAGCGAATACGATGAAAGTGCGATACAGCAAGCGGCCACCAACCAAGCCAATCTGATGGCCCAAAAACTAATTTTTATGGCACAAACTAAAGCCAAACTGTTCGAAGTACTAACCCCGGAGCAACAGCAAATACTGATTAAAAAGTGGGAATCAAGAAGGTAATATTGCTCGATTACACAAACACGGGGCAAACCGCTCTCGCCCCGTGTATTTTTATTGTCCATCTACCCTTTAAACACGCTTCATGGCATGCTCGGCAGTTATCAGAATTCCACCAATCTCTATGAGCTGTTTATGGCGATCGAAATCGAACGTAAGTTCCTGGTTAAAAACACCACATTTCTGAAGGGTAAAACCGGCACCCCTTTTAAACAGGGCTACCTTAATCGTGAAGGTGCCACGGTAAGAGTACGAGTTGCTGGCGAAAAGGCCTTTCTTACCATCAAAGGTAAAACCCAGGGCATTTCTCGCCGTGAGTTTGAGTACCCTATTCCCGTTGCCGATGCTGAACAAATGCTCGCTTTGTGCGCTCTTCCTGCCATCGAAAAGGATCGCTTTTTAATTGAACATGCTGGCAAATGCTGGGAAGTAGACGTATTTCATGGCGCTAACCAGGGATTGATTGTTGCCGAAATTGAGCTGGTTAGTGAAGATGAAAGCATTCAATTTCCCGACTGGATAGGTGTCGAGGTTTCCCATGATGCGCGCTATTTTAATAGCCAACTAGCCAGCCATCCCTTCAGCCACTGGACGTCTGAGACAGGCCATGAAAAAACTAACACTGATTCGCCACGCTGAAGCAGCCAACCCGACGTTTTCCCAAAGCGACTTTGATCGCCCCCTCACGACCTACGGTCAACATCAGGCCGAAGAAATGGGCAAACTTCTGGCTGAACAAAACTTCAGCTTTGATCAAATGTTCACCAGCACCGCACAACGCGCCTTATCCACGGCAAATACGATTAACAGCGCCCTGCTCTCAAGCACCTCTGCTCCGATTGAAGAAGCGCAGCTTTACAACATAGCTGCCGACCAGCTTTACCACTTTATTGAAATGCTTGATGATGATATCAGCCACGCAGTGATTATTGCTCACAACCCAGGGCTCAGTTATCTCGTTAACGACTTACTGCGCCAACCTCTTCCCAGTATGTCACCCTGCACAGCGGTACAACTGCAACTCAACATTCTCGAGTGGGTTGAGATACACCCTGGTTGCGCACAACTGCTATCCCACGACACGCCCCAATAGCAACACGGTTGATAAATCAGACCAAGCTTAATCTAAATTTTAATGAGAACAGTTTGCATTAAGATTATCTTTCCTATAAAGTCGCCGCCGCTAAACAAAACTTTTTGGGGAAAAAGAAATGAAAAAATCTGCATTAGCGGTAGCTCTGGCTACACT
>LUKI01000142.1 GCA_001593685.1 Gammaproteobacteria bacterium F7 | reverse complement strand
CACTGAGACAGGGTTTTAATATCCGGCACCGAGAAAGCAATATCAAAATGCCCACGCAGATTTGGGAACATTTCAGCCACTGGCATGCCTTCTTCTGAGCGGGAAGTGATCACTTCCAACGACACATCGGGGTGCGTTGCCAACAAACGCAGCAATTCAACACCTGTATAACCTGTTCCACCTACGATACCGACCTTAATCACACAAACCTCGCCTATAAACTGATGAAGATTAATCGCAGGCCAGTATAATGAATCCCGTATCAAATATCTGCTCGAAATAACATCACTAGAAAATACAAACCGGATCTAATACTTCGTGAGCCGCCCGATTTTTTCATTGGACAACTTTCGCCATCGCGTGGCGCACCTTGAGGCGTTACCCCAATTTGCCGTGCTCGGGGTTATTTCAGGGTTACTCACGGGGCTGGTTATTTTGGTACTGCGCCAAGCAATCGAGATTCCTTTGCGTTACTGGCTACCGGACAACGACCCGGAAAACTTTGAAAGCCTGTCCACCCTATCCCGTTTTCTGGCTCCATTACTCGGCACCCTACTGATTGGTCTGATTTTCACTTACATTAATCGCGACGCCCGCGATGTTGGCGTACCCCATGTTCTTGAGCGGCTTAATTACCATCAGGGTCATTTCAGCCTCAAGAACGCAGCATCACAATTTGTAGCTGCGGTGATTACAGTGGTCAGCGGCCAATCGGCAGGCCGCGAAGGCCCTGCTATCCACTTAGGAGCCGCCTTTAGCAGCCTTTTTGGTCGGCGCCTCGGGTTACCCAACAATAGTATTCGAGTCTTGGTTGGCTGTGGCGCCGCCGCCGCAATCTCCGCTTCATTTAACACCCCCATTGCCGGTGTGATCTTTGCAATGGAAGTGATTATCATGGAGTACACCATCGCGGGCTTTACCCCGGTCATTCTGGCTTCCGTATCTGCCGCCGTTTTAACACGTCTGGTTTACGGCGCAGACCCAGCCTTTGAAGTACCCTCGCTAAGCATTAGTTCCCTGTGGGACATTCCCTTTACGATTTTACTTGGCCTGATTTTCGGCGCGCTATCGGCTCTATTTATTAAAATAGTCCGCCTCTTTGGCCGCCTGCAGCGCTTCCCTCTCATGTCCCGCGCCCTCGCGGCTGGTTTATTCACGGGCACTCTCGCTATTTTTGCTCCTCAAATCATGGGGATTAGCTATGACTCCGTCAACGACGCACTGGCAGGCAATGGAACCTTACAAATCCTATTGTTGATCGCACTGGCAAAACTGATCGCGACATCGCTGCCAGTTGGGCTGGGCATTCCGGTCAGCCTGATTGGCCCGACACTGGTCGTGGGCGCCTGCGCTGGTGCTGCACTTGGTATCGTAGGCAACATGTTACTGCCTCAATACGCCTCTGAAGTTGGCCTCTACAGCATGCTCGGTATGGGAGCGATGATGGGGGCAACACTACAGGCACCGTTAGCTGCACTAATGGCTGTATTGGAATTAACCGCCAATCCAAACATCATCCTGCCCGCAATGCTGACGATTATTATTGCCAACATCACCGCTCACAGCTTCTTTAAAGAACCATCGGTATTCATCGCAATGCTGGCCAATCAAGGGAAAAAGCTTAACGACACCCCCCTGCAACAGGCCCTTCGCCGTGCCGGCGTTAGCAGTTTGATGAATGAAAGCTTCGTCCTTTACGATCGCTCTCTGAGCAGAGACAACCTCGCCACCATTCTCGACTCTAACCCAGAGTGGATCGTTATTAGCATCGATAAGCAGCCCGCTTATCTAATGCCTGCCGCTGAGCTTGCCCGTTACCTTGACGAAAACCCTGAGCAGCAGACAGTTATTGATGGCGCCGCCTCAATCGAACCAAACAGCGAGGGAACGACTGAGAAAGATCCGTTAACCAATGAGCAGCTGTGCGCCGTTGATTTGCTAAACATTCCCGCCAAGCGCCTGGATTTGGTCAGCCTTCCCTATCAAGCCACACTTCAGGAAGCACTGGAAACTTTACACTGCAGTGGCTTCGAGGCACTCTACATTGAGCGCAGAGTCACCTCCACCATGAAGTCTATCGCTGGCGTATTAACCCGCGACGACATTGAAAATTTTTATCTTCATAAGCAGTAACGTGCGAGATCACATTTTATGTTATTCCTCGACCAGCAATCTGGCAGACCAAGACACACGGAGAAATGTTTAATGCTACAAATAAACAACCGCCTACCCCATAAAAAATGCAGCATGGCGGATTTGTAGATGCTATGG
>LUKI01000141.1 GCA_001593685.1 Gammaproteobacteria bacterium F7 | reverse complement strand
GTTTGTTCGCTACTCTGCTCTGCAATAAGTACCGCAATCACATTACCTTGATACAGGACCGGGGTTGCTGCGGATAGGATGAGATGATCACTACGTTGCGGGTCCGGGTACCAGTGACTGCTGGCAAGACCTTCACTAGCCTGGGAAAACTCTGGCTGGTTGGCGTAGTTGACGGCGCTGTTAATGGTGCTGTCTGAGGCGCGCTTCTGTTGGTAATCGCTGGAGAATAGCAGCGCACGGTACAGTTTACTCAGCAGCCAGTGGGCCTGAGGCGGGTTTTGTGGCTGAGGGCTGCCTGACGTGGCGATTAGCCAGCCATTGGGGCTAGTCAGGCGTAAGCGCAAACCGGGCTGCGAAAAAGCGGCAATGGCCTGTTTTGCTGCATCGGATTGATAGATAAACCAGGGGATTTCAGGCTGCTCAAGCAGTGGGCCATAGCGGACAGTTGTTTGGGGGGACTCATCAATCACTTGAAAGCTCAGTCGCCCCTGCGCCAGAGCCAGTGGCATGCTGATCTCCAGTTGGTAGCCATCTTTGAGGTCAGCCCAGCTGGCATCGATGCGCGATTCGCGATAGGTGCTGCCGTTTTTGAAATAGCGGGCGGTGAGCGAGCCCGGTGCGACAGCGGTAAAGATATAATTTTGGTCGCCTGTTGCCAGCAGCAGCCGGTCACCATTTGATGCCAGGGATTGCACGGGATTGTTATAAATAACCTGTTGATCGGGTACGGAAAAAAACAGCGCTAACTGATTACCGGAGGTGCCGCAGCGATAGCGAATAGACTGTGAACCTTCGGGTGACTGGTAATGTGACCAGGGGATTTCTGACCACTCTTCGTCATAGCCGTCTGCCCATACGGGGGCATCCAGGGGGTAGCAATAAAAAGCATTTTTATCGGTGACGGTCGTCAAACCTTGGCCGTGTGAACTCAACATGTCTGGCTTTTGTGCCAACACCTGTGAGATTACCTGTGACGCCGCTTGCAGATTAGCCGCCTGGTTTTCGCGAAGCGAATGATCCATTTCCTTTAGGTACTGGCAACCGGCCCAGGGCAGGCTAACTAATAGCAGGCTGACGCAGACCAGTTGTTTATTGAGATTCACCGGATTAATAACCTGTTAAACATGCCAGCGATAGCCTAAACCATAGGCCGTTTTAATGGCGTCAAAGCCTGCATCTATGTGCTGGAACTTTTTGCGAATGCGTTTGATATGGGAAGTGATGGTATTGTCATCAAGCATGACATTTGCGGCCTCCATCAACTGTTGACGGCTTTTAACCTGACCGGGGTAGCGGGCTAAATCGCGTATAATCCAGAACTCGGTGACGGTGATGTCGAGCGGTTGGTTGTCCCAGGCTACCGTCATGCGCGCTTTGTTGAGACTGAGTTTGCCGCGTTCGATGATTTCTTCCTGCGCTTCGGGTTGGGTGAGTGCCTCAATGCGGCGGAACAGTGCCACAATGCGTGCCATTACATGGGGCAGGCTGATATCTTTGGTGAGGTAGTCATCGGCACCCAATCGTAAGCCGGAGACCTTATCGAATTCACTCTCGCGGGCGCTTAAAAATACAATGGGCAGGGTTTTTGAGCGGCTGCGCAAATCACGGCATAAATCAAAGCCGCCTTCAATTTCTTCGCCAAGGCCAATATCAATCAGCGCCAGATCCGGCAGACGCTGATCAAAGGCTTGCATGGCTGCTTGGCGATCCGCATACAGGCTGACGTCATAGCCCTGTTGCATAAAGGCGTCGCGGTAGTTTTGTGCGATGCTGATTTCATCTTCGACAATTGCGATGTGTTTCGCCATCGGCGGTTTTCCTGTTTATTTTTGAATCATTGTAGCCTAGACCGCAGGGGAAAGAAGCGGTTGCCATAATTCATCACAATTGCTCAGGGTTTTGCCTGTTTTAAGCCGTTAAGTTGCCGTTGTTGTTGGGTCAAATGAAGCTAACGATTTGATGTTATTGACTCAGCAGGAGCCCACTATGCTTATTTCCAAGCGTTATCAGCGCGCTATTTTTACCTCCAAACACGACCCCTTTTCAAAACCCGCGGCAAGGCGCTGGCCAAAGTATGCGGCTCTGGTGGTTGTCACTCTACTCGGTTGTTTGTTGTGGTTGTCGGCGCAGGCTAATGAGGTGATTGCGCAGGCGTCTCTGGATGAGGTGAAAACCGGACAAATGCTGCTAAAGGGGGAACATGATACCTTGCCAGGTTTTGCTCTGACACAGCAAAGCAAGGTGCATATAAAAGTCAGTGGCATGGTGGCGCAGGTGTCACT
>LUKI01000140.1 GCA_001593685.1 Gammaproteobacteria bacterium F7 | reverse complement strand
CAACATTTCTACACCGTTGATTTTCCACCTGTTGAGTTTTACCGGCAAAGTCAAAGACATGCATTTTATGCTGCAGAAGGAAGTGGTAGACCGTATGGCCGCTGGCCCAGGCGATAGTAATTATGGCCGCTTGGGTATCATGGTGCAGTATCACTGCCAGGTTGAGTCGCTATTCAAGGTTCCACCGACCGCCTTTGATCCGCAACCGAAGGTTGATTCAGCCATTGTCCGACTGACTCCTTATGATAAACCACCCATTCCCGCACTGGATCACAAACAGCTCTCCAGCGTCGTGACAACGGCGTTTAATCAGCGCCGTAAAACCATCCGCAACAACCTCAAAAAACTGATTAGCACAGAACAACTGGAAACACTTGGCATCGATCCAGGTCTACGTCCAGAAAAACTGACACTACAAAATTTTGTGGCAATCAGTGATACTTTAACGCGTCAGAACAACAGTGATAGCAACTCATGAGTACTGAACCTGATAGCCGTTACCAGCTTCATGTAACGGTAGAAACACAATATATCGCCAGCCAATCTGCACCGGATGAGGGAAAGTTTGTATTTGCCTATACAATTACAATCACCAACACCGGGACTCAAGCGGCCCAACTATTAAGCCGGCACTGGATCATCACCGATGCGAATGATGAAGTGCACGAGGTGCGCGGCGAAGGCGTCGTTGGTGAGCAACCCACCATCGGCCCAGATAGTAGCTTTACCTACACCAGTGGCTGCTTACTAGCCACCGAAGTGGGTCACATGCAGGGCAACTACCAAATGCTCGCCGAAGACGGCCACCTATTTGATATTGAAATTCCTGGCTTTTGTTTAGCGCCACCACACACCTTGCACTGATAGGATTCACACGAAAACGTTATGGCCACCTACGCAATCGGCGACATTCAAGGCTGCTTCAAGGCATTTACCTGTGTTCTGGACAAGGCTGAATTTAACCCGTCACAGGATTACCTGTGGGTGGCAGGCGACCTCGTCAACCGCGGACCCGATTCATTATCAACGCTGCGCTATATCAAAAGCCTCGGTGACCATGCCAAAATCGTGCTCGGCAACCATGACCTACACATGCTAGCGGTGGCCTATGGCATCAAACCACCTCATCGCAAAGACACATTGGATGATGTCATTAACGCTCCCGACGCTGAAGAGTTATTTGATTGGTTGCGCCAGCAGCCCCTGCTCTATCATTGCCGGGAACGTAATTACACGATGATGCATGCGGGCCTTGCACCGCAATGGTCTCTAGATCAAGCATTAAACCTTAGCCGAGAGGTAGAGAACGCGCTACAGGGCCCTGATTTTAAAGACTTTCTGGGCAACATGTACGGCGATGAACCGGATCATTGGTCTGACGACCTGAGCGGCTGGACACGACTTCGCGTTATCACGAACCACCTGACACGCATGCGCCTGTGTGATGCTAACGGTCACCTGGACCTCAAGCATAAGCATGGCCTGGAAGACATTCGCAGCGGCTTCAAACCCTGGTTTGCTCACAGCCACCGTAAAACCCGTAACACCCAAATTCTGTTTGGTCACTGGGCGGCACTGGAAGGTGAAAGCAACGAAGATCATGTCTACGCACTCGACACTGCCTGTGTTTGGGGCGGCCGACTGACCATGATGCGACTGGAAGACCACCACCTGTTTAGCTGTAGCTGCGAAACAGAAAAGTAAACGTTTATAGGTATTAGCAATGTTCGACTTCAAACGCATTTCCGTCCAACAAGCCAAAGACATGATCGACAACGGCGCCGTAACCCTTATTGATATTCGCGACGAAGCCAGCTTCCAGACTGGGCATATGACTAACTCCATCCACATTGACCACCAGTCAGTTCAGGGATTTATTCAGGATACCGACCTGGATATACCGCTGATTGTGTGTTGCTATCACGGCAACAGCAGCCAAAGCGCCGCACAATTTTTTGTCGAAAAAGATTTTAGCGATGTCTACAGCCTTGATGGCGGTTATGAAGCCTGGCGCCAGCACTTCCCGGAGCTTTGCGACACGACAAAATAAGCGTCCTAAAAAAATCCTCCCCGCAAAACCGGAACTAGCGTTTAACCGTAACCTCTAAAGCACAGAGCAGTCGCTAACGGCAAATCAGTTGCAGCTGATTTAACGCTTTTTCCGAGCTAGCTCCACGATTGTGGCATATACTTAAACTTAGGGATGACAGTTAGCTGCCATTTTGGCAGCACTAACACTGAAAGGGGGGAGAGATACATGGGTATTTTCAACCACTACCAAAC
>LUKI01000139.1 GCA_001593685.1 Gammaproteobacteria bacterium F7 | reverse complement strand
GCTGATATGGTTGTAAAAAACTAATAATAAAAAGTCTGGGCTATGAAGAGAACGTGTCAACAACTGTTGCTGGGGTTATGTTTGGGGTTTGGTTCGCTGGCTTATGGTCAATCGGAAACATCGGCTCAGCAGTTCATACGAGGCCAACAGGCCTATCAAACTAACGATTATGAACGTGCCCGCAAAGTCTTTCAGCCATTAGCGGAAGCCGGAAACAGTAAAGCGCAGATTTACATGGGTTCCATGTATGACCGTGGGCTGGGTGTCGAGCGCGATATCAAACGAGCGTTCTACTGGTTTGAAAAATCAGCCGAGCAGGGCGGCGTAAAATTACAGTACGATTTGGCGTTGCGTTACCTCTACGGCAAAGGCGTTGCGCGTGATTACAATAAAGCCCATTACTGGATGCAAAAAGCCGCCGATGCCGGCGCTCCACAGGCGCAATACAACCTTGGGTTGATGTATGTACGTGGTAATGGTGTTGAGGCCGATAATGATAAGGCGGTTGAGCTGTTCCGCCTGGCGGCGGATAAAAATCTGCGTGACGCCCAATACGCCCTTGGTTTGGCACACATTACGGGCCAGATTATGCCGCTCGATTATGCCGAAGCCTACCGCCTGTTCAGGCTCTCCGCCGAGCAGGGTTACCCCTCTGCGCAGTATAACCTGGCCGCCTTAACCGAAAGTGGCGAAGGCACCGAAGTTGATATGGACGAAGCTATTATCTGGTATCGCAAAGCCGCTGAGCAGGGACACCAACTGGCGCGGGAGCGGCTCGGCGAACTGGAAGATACGTCAGTATTTACGCCACAGCCGGTCATGGTAAAACAGTCTGCTCCTCAAGCCCGTACGGCAACCATGAGCACGCCCGCCGCTAAGATTGTTCATGATGAAAATTGGGTCAAGAGCCAGCCCGCTTCAAACTACACCATTCAAATTAGTGTCAGCCAGGATAAGCAAAAGCTAATCGCCTGGTTAAGGTCTCAGCAGTCTCTAGCGCCGCTGGCGTATTTCCCTCAGCAGCAGAATGGCAAAGTGGTGTATAAGGCAATTTATGGCAGTTTTGCTGATCAGGCGGCGGCGCAAAAGGCGTTGAGAAAGCTGCCTGAAAAGCTGGTTAAGCAGAAGCCTTGGGTGCGTGTGTTTGCGAGTTTTCATGGATAGATTGGTGGAAGCCCGGATATCCAGACTTAGGTTGAAACTTTTTGGTAAGGCAATACTTTTTTCGCTATAAGGGTGTTTTTTCTAAATATCTGGGAGTTTAAATAGTAGGCAATGAAGAGTCATTTTTATGCATACATAAGCAAGACGCGATGGTTGCAGCGCTGGGGGTTAAAGCGTAATACGGTCGTGGAGAATGTGATGGAGCATAGCTGGGAGGTTGCCACTATCTCACATGCGTTGGGGCTGATACGAAATCGTTATTTCGGCGGCACGTTAGACGTTAACGCGATTGTTGTGGCGGCTATGTACCATGACTGCAGTGAGGTGATAACGGGCGATATGCCGTCGCCCATTAAATACCATTCGGCTGAAATTACTCGGGCCTATCAATCAATTGAGCGACAAGCCGAGCAGGAGTTGCTTAGTTTGTTGCCAGAGGATCTTCAGGATGATTATGAGACCGTGATGATTGAGGACAAAATACCTAAAGAGCATCGCGTCGTTATCAAAGCGGCTGATACAATATCGGCTTATTTAAAGTGTCAGATGGAAGTCTCTGCCGGTAACTCAGAATTCTCTAAGGCGGCGGAAGATATTAAGCGTAAATTGGAAGCGACTGATTTACCGGAAGTAGGTTACTTTTTAGAGACGTTTTCTCCTAGCTATTCGTTAACCTTGGATGAGTTGCTCAAAACGTAGTTTTGGAGACTTTAGAACGATTGTTTTTTTGTCCTCTGGCTGTGTTAAAAAAGTACTCAATCGGTCATTTATAGGTATAAACTCCCTCATTCCGTGCTTTTTTGGCCTTGCCAGAAAACAAAACTCCGGCTCGTTCATAACTCTCTATTGATAAGACTTAAATTGGGTCTTAATATCTGGCCTTCGTTCTTTTAAAGGTGCTTATGGTTTCCACAACTCTCAGTAATTCCCTTTTCACCAAAACCCAGCAACGTGTGCTGGGTTTGCTTTATGGTGCGCCGGGGAAAAGTTTTTATACCAATGAGATTGTACGCATTGCGGCGGTGGGGCGTGGTACGGTGACGCGTGAGTTAGCTAAGCTGACGGAGGCCGGCGTGTTGTCGGTTTATTCCGAGAAAAACCAGAAGCATTACCAGGCAAACCCTGAATGTTTGGTTTACGCGGAGCTGGTGAAGATCGCCCGTAAGTTGTTTGAGGTGAATGTTCCTAAACC
>LUKI01000138.1 GCA_001593685.1 Gammaproteobacteria bacterium F7 | reverse complement strand
TGAACGGCGTACCCTAGCAGCAAAGCACCAAGCCAGTAACGATTGACATTAAAGCTTTCAACCCAATCACCTGCATTTAATTATGATCAATAAAGCGCACCAAATGGCTTAAATCACAGACAAACGCTCATGAACCGATTATATTGGCCGCTGTCCTAGCGACACACTATTTCAGCCATACCTGAACAAAACAATGCTGCTACGCGTCCTAAACAATCTAAGTTATTGCCTGCTGATTATACTGGCTTTGGCCCAATTTGCGATGGCATCCAATGGCCAGCAAACGGGCAGCTCCAGCAACACATCGCTCAGTGAGCTATCACCGAGCCTGAGTAATAGCCTAAACCAAACAACTAACTTTTTGCCGGTCGACCAGGCCTTTAAAGTTAGCACCTGGATCGCAACCGACGCCGAAAACACTCAGCAAACACTTTTTATTAATTGGCAAATCACACCGGGTTACTATTTATACCGACACCGTTTTGCCGTTAGGCTCCCTGACAACACGCCGGTCGACATTATTATTCCTCCAGGTAAAGCTAAAAATGACCCCTACTTCGGTGACGTTGAAGTGTATTACCAACAGGCCACTCTGGAGCTGCCTCTGGCCGGCATTGATACCGATCAACGCTTTTTAGTCAGTTACCAGGGCTGCGCCGACGCCGGACTTTGCTATCCCCCACAAACCGTTCAGCTTGAGCGTCATAACCAAACCGCGACCCTGTCTAGTAGCGCACCGCAAAATCTAGCCCCCCTAAAAAAAGAGGCTGCTGAACCAACCAACAGGTTTACCAAAACGTTAAACAGCGCAGGCTTACCAGCCATTATCGGCCTGTTTTTTCTAGCCGGTTTAGCCCTGACCTTTACGCCCTGCGTACTACCGATGATCCCCATTATTTCCAGTATCGTTTTAGGTCAAACCGGCAAACCAAGCCGGTCGCGCGCCTTTTTACTATCGCTCACCTACGTACTCGCCATGGCCAGTACGTATGCGCTTGCCGGTATGCTAACCGGTTATTTTGGTGCCAGCTTAAATCTACAACTGCAATTGCAGTCGCCTTGGATTATTACCACCATCGCACTATTATTTGTGGCCTTCGCACTGTCAATGTTTGGCCTCTACGAACTGCGCCTCCCCAGCACGCTGCAGAACAAATTACAGCAAATCAGTCATAGCCAGCGTGGTGGCTCCTATATTGGAGTGGCATTGATTGGCATTATCTCAACACTCATTGTATCCCCCTGCGTCACCGCGCCACTGGCTGGCACACTCGTCTTTATTAGCGGCACAGGAGACCCGGCATTGGGAGGTATTGCGCTACTCTCGCTAGGATTAGGCATGGGTCTACCTCTACTATTGATCGGAACTTTTGGCACACATTTGCTGCCCAAAAGCGGCCAATGGATGAATCAGGTTAAAATATTTTTTGGTATTTTATTACTGGGGCTTGCGATTTGGATGCTTGACCGTGTGCTCTCGCCGGCAGTTTCAATCGTATTGTGGATTGCTTTGCTGCTAGGGTACGCCGTTTATCTTGGCCTGTTCAAAATGCTCCGGGGACAGCTAAGCGCCTTACCACTTTGCGGCCTGGCGCTCACTCTATTCAGCGGTCTTCTCGCATTCAATGCCAGCCAAGGGCACTTCAATCCCTTCAGCCCCTTTAAAACATTTACCGCAGACCGCGCACAGCTGAGCTTTCATGCTATCGATAATATTGAGCAACTCGAGCAGTTGTTAGCCGCGCAAAACCAAGGGCGTGTTGCTATGCTCGACGTATACGCCGACTGGTGCGTCTCCTGCCAAATCCTGGAACAGGAAATATTTCCAAGCCCGGCAGTGAGCGAACACCTCCAGAAACTGACATTAATTCGTGTCGATATCACCCGCGGTAGCGCAGACCACCAGGCGCTGCTCAAACACTTCGGTTTATTTGGCCCGCCAAGCCTGCTATTTTTTGCCGACAATGATGAGCTGCGCGCCCAACGGATACAGGGTGAAATTGCCGCCGATGCGCTGGCAAAACAGTTAGCTGATTTATCGAAGAACGCTGAAAAATAAGCAACTCCTTCAGCATAAAAAAACGCTTTCGCGTCGACCGGCAAGAAACAATCAACTCGCAATATTTACCGCAAATAGCTTTAAAAAAGCATGAAATGTGTGCAAAATACGCTAATCTTATATTTAACACTAAACGCAAGCACACACCTGTTGAACCTGATAAAAATAATGGGAGCTAAGTAGCCGAAATGGCAACCATTCTGGTGCTAAACGGACCAAACCTAAATTTACTGGGCACACGCGAGCCTGAAATTTACGGTTCCACAACCCTTAACGACATCAATCAGCAACTTAC
>LUKI01000137.1 GCA_001593685.1 Gammaproteobacteria bacterium F7 | reverse complement strand
GTGGTTCTGAAAAAATGGCTATGCTTAATGCTATGTTCAGCGTTTGCTTACTCCCCCTGGTTGATTGCTCAAACTGAAGGCGTTAGCCCGTCAATAAAGTATGCCGTACCTGATCGTGAAAAAGGCTATTTGGCAAGGCTCGATTTGCACAGTGCCGCAGAAGTTGAGCAAATGTTGCGACGTGCTGAAATCTTTGTTGAAAAGCTCGATGAGTACCCTGACTTTGAGCCTATTACGGTAATTCTTCATGGTCCGGAGTTGCGGGTTTTTGACCGGCGTAACTATAAGGAATACAAAGAGATTGTCGGGTTGGCGGCGCGCTTAGAGGCCTTTAATATTATTAGAGTGCAGGTTTGTGAGGTGCAGATGAGGGAAGATGGCATTCTACAGAGTGACTTGCCAGCGTTTGTTGAAACTGTACCCTATGGGCCTGCCGAGAAGAGCCGTCTGTTGAAGCAGGGATATCAGTATTTCTGATTTAACTGGCTAGGCATAATAAATGCCGCCGAGAACGCATTGCGTTGACGCGCCGGTTACAGCAGGCAGGTTTGATGGCTCACGTTCTAATGTTTGCTTGGCAAACCAGGCAAAGGCAACAGCTTCTACCCAGTCGGGCGCAATGCCAAGCTTCTCTGTTGAGTCAATCACTACACCCGCCGGTGCTGAGTTGGCAATTCTTTCTAATAAGTAGGTGTTGTGGGCGCCGCCACCGCAAACCAGCAACTCTTCGCAGTCTGGAAAGTATTGCTGTAAGTCATGACAGATGGACTGTGCCGTTAGCTCTGTGAGTGTAGCGGCCACATCTTTGGTTGAAATGCTTAGCTGGCTTTCTTTTAATTGTTGATTCAGCCAGGCTTGGTTAAAGCGTTCGCGGCCAGTACTTTTTGGGGGTGGGTTGGAAAAATAAGAATCGCTTAACAGCTGTTGTAGTAGTTGTGGGATAACGGTTCCGCTGCGAGCCCACTTGCCAGCATTGTCAAAGCTTTTGCCAAGATGTTGCTGGCACCAACAGTCAATTAATACGTTGCCAGGGCCGGTGTCAAAGCCTGTGATTGACTGCGTTGAGTCCGCAGCAAGCAAGGTCAAATTTGACATGCCGCCAATATTCACCAGAGCACGGTTTTTTGTGTTGCTGTGAAAAACTGCCGCATGGAAAGCTGGTGCCAGTGGTGCGCCCTGGCCGCCCGCGGCCATGTCACGGCGCCGGAAATCTGCGATAGTGGTAATGCCTGTTGATTGGGCGATGAGATTCGGGTCGCCGATTTGTACGGTATAAGGGGTGCTGCCAGCGGGTTGGTGGCGAATAGTTTGGCCGTGGCTGCCAATAGCGGCGACCTGGTTCGCTGTGACCCCCGCTTGTTCCAATAAGTTTTGGCAGGCCTGTGCGCTGAGTTTACCTAATAGGTGGTCGGCTGCGCCCATTCTGGCTATTTCGTTTTCACCGGGCGAGCATAGGGACAGTAGCTGATGCTTTAGTGACGCAGGCCAGTCGGTTGTTGATGTTGCAACGAGCCTTGGGGTTTGATCACTAAAATCGACCAGTGCTGCATCAAGTGCATCTAGGCTGGTGCCTGACATCAGGCCGATATAATAAGGTTGTGCGGCGCTCATTAAGGATTGTTATACGCGAACCATTCTTGGTGGGCAGAGAGCTGCGCCAAAACGGGCGCGATAGCTTGTTTAAAGGCGGGCATTTCAGCTTTGCTGATCGCTTTTGCCTTGGGTAGCTTATCTAGAATTGTGCGCGGGTTGCGGTGTACGCCATTTACAAGAAATTCATAATGTAGGTGTGCGCCCGTTACGCGGCCAGTAGCGCCGACGCGACCAATGAGCTGTCCCTGGCTAACTTTCTGACCTTGCTTGACGTGACGTTTGGATAGGTGCAGGTATTTAGTGGTGTACTGTTGCCCGTGTTGGATGAACAGGTAGTTACCATTCAGGCTGTTGTAACCAGAGCGTATTACACGGCCATCACCAGCAGATACAACGGGTGTTCCTGTTGGGGCGGCATAATCGATGCCGCGGTGAGCTTTAATCGTGTTAAGTACGGGGTGTTTGCGCCTTAGGTTGAAGCTGGAGCTGATGCGGGTGAAGTCCACCGGCGAGCGCAGAAAAGCTTTGCGCATGCTGACACCTTCAGGGCTGTAGTAACCTGTTTTACCCTTTGGGTCGACATAACGAACGGCGGTGTAAATTTCGCCGCGATTGACGAACTGCGCAGAAAGAATGTTGCCGTTACCGATTTTTTCGCCGTCCAGAAACTGCTCTTCGTAAAGTACGGTGAAGCTGTCGCCTTTGCGTGGATCAAGGATGAAGTCAATTACACCACCAAATACATTGGCCAGCTCCATAATGGTTTTTTGTGGCAGGTTGGCTTTCTGGCCCGCCAGGAATAAAGAGTCTTCTAATGTAGCTGTTGCAAAACGAGTTTGAATGACAGGAGTGCGGATGACTTCCTCAAC
>LUKI01000136.1 GCA_001593685.1 Gammaproteobacteria bacterium F7 | reverse complement strand
GTGGTTCAACAATGGTACGCTGCTGGGCTAGCTCAGCCAGTACCTTATCCAACTCCCGTTGCATTTCCTCAACCGAGGCGGTATCACGCGTTCGTTCAGGTGTCAGTGTTTGACAGCCAGTCAGCAACAGACTGCCCATCAACAGGCTCAGGGCTGTAAATTTCAGCCACATAGGAGTTCTCCATCCATCAGACAATTGGTGTTATTTTTATTTACGTTGTTTGAAGTCATACTCATCCAAGCCCAGATCAAAACGACGGCCCCGCTTATCAAGCACCACCCGATTTTTCTCTATCTGCTGCACAGTGGCGCCGTTTATACGGTCACCCACTTGCACACTTCTGTCATTAATCACGGCGACTCGGCGCTGAGAGCTAATGAGCACCGACTGCAGTTTAAATTGTTTCTCCTGCATTTCAGCCGCCCCCGTCAGCGGCGGCGTAAAACTGCCCGGCTTGGTCGGATCAGGGAGCTTTAGAGTGGCGTGCACAGAGGTACTGCCCAATAAAAAGCCCGCCAGCAGGTATTTCAAATAACAGGACTTAAACCGCATCACTAAACTCCCAATAACCCGGCGCTGCTGCTCAAGGTGTTAATGCGTAGACGTATATTGGCTTTCGGGTAATGATCAACTCGGTATTCCAATTGATCCCAAATCACCTGCCAGGGCAGAACTTCCAATGCCCGCAAATAATTTAACGTCTCAAAGTAGTTACCGCGCAGTTCTAACTCAACCGCATGCAGGTACAGACGACTACTGCCCAATGCAGGAGCATCAGCTTCCTCCCGTTCAGTAATTAATCGACGTACCGGTAAATTTTTTACTGCGACCAATTGTAAATTACTGCTTTCATGCAGCACCTCTTCAAGCACCTGCACCATTTTTTTAGCCGGTATAAGATCACTGGTCAGCTGCCGAATACTACCATCCAATTGCTTAATGGCCGCTTGCAGATTCTGCTCTCTATTTTGTAAAACCTGCATCGGGCTGCTTTTACCCGGCCGAACAAGGTCATTTATCTGGTTGCCAAGCCGGGTGATTTGCTCAGATTTGGCAATGATGGCGTCCTGTGATTTCTTGATGCTGTTTTGCAACGGCGAGTAACAGAGCAAGTCCCATAGAAAGGCAATGATCACTAAAACCAGTATCAAAACAATACGCTGTTCGCGAAGCTGTAAGGCATCAAAGCGGTCGCGAAGCTTTACGATTGAGTCTTTAACTGTGTCGCTCATTGCTCAACCTCAGAAACCGCCGTTACAATAAATGCCAATGCAGAGCTATCCTCAGCGCGCTGCAAATTAAAGACATCAAACTCAGTGCCTGCGAAAACCTTCTCATTGCGGAGGTTTCGAATGTAACGAGGCACCATCGACGGTTCTGTCGCAAACCCCTCAAGGCCTATACGCTGACCACCCTCGCCCAAATCAATTGCTGTTAGCCACAAGCCGTTAAAATGCTGCCGCGCAAATCCTTCGAAGTGGGTAGAAAACCCTATGCTATTGGCGGCGCCTTGGGCCTTGATACCCACCATTGTTGCTTGTCGTACCGCTAATTCACTCTCAAGGCCCTTAACACGCTGCTGCAAGCTATCGACCTGTGCATCATTATTATTGGCAGATAGTTGTTCAAGCTGCTGTGCCAGCTGGTCATGTTGCTGAGTAAGCGTATTAAGCTGTGCATCCAGGTTGTTTTTATCCAGCCAGGAAAATACTGTCAGTATAATCAGTGCCAGGACTAAAGCGATCCCCGCTTGAGGAAACGGTGAGTACTGTCGCCAGATGCTCTGCTGAGCCGTGAAGCTATAAAGGTTAACACGCTGCTTCATGAGTCAGCCGGCCTCATCGCTGCCGCCATCGCCAAACTGCAAAGCGCCTGCTGTTGGGCTTCAACGCTTTCAGCCCCGGCCAATACAGTTCCTAAGTCCAACAGACTCGCTCGTAAACCAAAACTAACATCCAGCGCATCACTAATCGCTGCACTTCCTTCACCAACAGGCACCAGCAATAACCGAGTAGCGGGAGGCTGCCCCAAACCACTCTCGTAATAATCCAGCGAGCGTTGTATTTCCAACACGAGGTGATTAAAGGTTGCATTAGATAGCAGCTCGCCATCGCGTAGCTGCTCTGGATCAGCTTTTACATTGCGCGTTAGATAAAGCGCCTGATCCTTAACCAGATTCAGCACTCCCTCTCCGCGTTGAACAAGCATCAGAGCGGTACCCTGCGACTGCTTGCCATCCTCCGGCATCAGGTTGCAAAGCGCCAACTCAGCAATATCAACACTGCGTAAAACCAAACCCGCCGCTTTAGTGAGCGCCTCCGCTTCCTCAATAATGCTGCGCTTGGCAACCACAACGTAAACCATGACCGAGCGATTACGGAATGACTCTTCTGGCAGGGGGAAAGTATCGATCACCGCATCGTCGATATCAAAGTTAATCAAATCCTTAACTCGCCAGCGTAACGCCTGTTTAAGCTCTTCAGCTGGCACTTGGGGCGGCTCAACCTGTAACAGGTGGTAGTGCTGAGGCGACAACACATAATTCACCGGCATCCCCTTTAACCCGTTGCTATCAACGAATTTACGCAATGCTTCAGCGCGACTGT
>LUKI01000135.1 GCA_001593685.1 Gammaproteobacteria bacterium F7 | reverse complement strand
AGCCAGAGCCAGAGCCAGAGCCAGAGCCAGAGCCAGAGCCAGAGCCAGAGCCAGAGCCAGAGCCAGAGCCAGAGCCAGAGCCAGAGCCAGAGCCAGAGCTTCACTCAGAGAGTGAAGAAGATACGACCAGCGAGCTGGATATTGAGCTTGAGTTAGATGATATTTTTGATGAGGAAACGGAACTGGCTGAAGAATGGCAGCAGCTGGATATCGACACATCCACTGAGGAGCAGGTGGAAACAGCCCCAGAGGTTGAGGATGATTTTGATGAGCTGCATATTGAAATGGACTTCAATGAGCTGGATGCGGAGCTGGGATTACAAACAGAGAGTGACACGGCGCCCGCTTCAGAACAGCAAACAACTAACGATTTGAAAGAAAAGGCTGATGCGGAACAGGATAAGTCCAATAAAAACGGTTAAGGCTCCTTCGCGCCTGGCCCCAGGGGTTGGCCGTAGCTGAATTCGACAAAGTTACCATCCGGGTCTCGCACCCCGCAGTAATAGCCAACAGGGTAGGGTTCTTGGCGAGGCTCCCATACCAGAATGCCGTCGCTGGCGGCACGTTTGGCAACGGTATCAACGTCTTCATGGCTGGAAACAGCAAACCCAAGGTGCGACAGGTCTTTTTCTGATTGGTTGCGCCCAGGACCGCAAGGCATGATCACCATAATAAATTCTGTTTCCTTGCCGGGCTCAGCTAACCAGTAGACATGGTTGTCGTGAGTCTTGCGATCACGTACGATTCGCATGCCTGCGTAATCGCAATAAAAAGCGACGCAGGCATCTATATCTGCCACGTGCAGGGCAATGTGGGTGAGGTTAACTTTCATGTGTTCTCCCAGCCTGACTGATCCTGATAGTGTTATTTTTTCATATCAGTTTTCACAGAACCAGTGTATTTGCTGTCCGCGTGATTTAACCCTGCTGTAAAAGCGGTGTTTGCTATTTTCGATAAGCTTGATAATAAAAGCTCCCAACGGCTAACCGATTGAGTATTAATGGATAATTATATAAGTGAACGTAAAGATGGAAGTTTTAAGTTCACCTCCAACCAAAACTTTCACTTTGAATCTGGCGCAAGCATTAATCCGTTAGAGCTTGTTTATGATACCTACGGCACGCTGAACGAAGACAAAAGTAACGCGATTGTTGTGCATCATGCACTTTCTACCGGCAGCCATTTGGCGGCGACTGAAAAGAACACACATACTGGCTGGTGGAATGATATGGTGGGTTCGGGCAGGGCGCTTGATACGGATAAGTATTTTATTATTTGTATTAACAACCTCGGTAGTTGTTATGGGTCGTCCGGGCCGCTCACGATAAACCCTGAAACATCACAGCCCTACGGAGCTGACTTTCCTGATGTTACGGTTGAGGACATGGTGCGTTCCCAAAAAATGCTGATTGATTTTTTCGGCATTAAGCAGCTGCATGCGGTGCTTGGTGGCTCAATGGGCGCGATGCTTTCTGTTATGTGGTTAGTGCTTTACCCTGATCATGCTCGCCATCTCATTTCGATTTCTTCCTGCGCGCAAGGCTATCCGGCTAATCATGCTAACCGGCTTATTCAAAAAGAGATTATTCAACAGGATGCCGATTGGAATAATGGGCATTACACTAACTCCAGCCAGCTGCAGGGCTTTAAAATAGCCCGTAAACATGGACTTTTAACTTACCGTAACTGGACCGAAATTAACGAACGCTTTGTGGGTAAACAGGGGCGTGAATCGATTGATAATTATCTCGATTACAATGCTCAGAAGTTTGTTAATCGTTTTGACTGTAACTGTTACCTGCGTTTAATCGAGGCGATGGATCGCTTCGATCTCACTGAATCCGGCACTCGTCAACTTGATGATGTTTTCCGCTCCATTAAAGCCAGGACTCTGGTTATTAGCGCTGACTCTGATGTGCTCTTTACGCCTCCCCAGCAGGAAGAACTTTACGAGGCGTTACTGTTAGCCGGTGTTAAGGTGGATTACATTGAGCACCATACGAATTATGGGCACGATGCTTTTTTGGTGGAAGTGGATGAGTTTTCCTCTTATATCCAGGCGTTTATTGAGGCTGTTTAAAGTCGGTTTACCCCTAAATATTATCGAAAAGCACCGTTAGTGTACTTTTAGAAAATTAAGAAAATCTGTTTTTGACAGCGGTTTACTGTAGAGAAAGCCTTGAACCCATTTGCAGTTGAGGCTTTTCAGAAAATCGGCCTGCTGTTGTGTTTCAATGCCTTCGGCAATGACATTAAGATTTAAACTTTCGCCCATAAGAACAATCGCTTTTACCAGTGCCGCATCTTCGCTGCTTGCAGGAAGCCCCATGATGAACGAGCGATCGATTTTTAAATTACTGATCGGAAATTTCTTCAAATAACTGAGCGATGAATAGCCGGTGCCAAAGTCATCTATTGATAATTTGACGCCAAGTTGACGAATGCTCTGAAGCTGTCTCAATGTTTCTTCGTCATCGGCAAGTAATAGGCTTTCAGTGGTAACCCTCCCCTTTTTAACAGGCTCCAAAAGTAGAGGTTAGGCTGCAACCAGTGGTGGTCTGCCACCGTTGGCTTTATGCGGCCGTTCGTGATTGTAAAACCATAACCACCGCGTTGCATAGTCT
>LUKI01000134.1 GCA_001593685.1 Gammaproteobacteria bacterium F7 | reverse complement strand
TTTTTCGTCCGCCCGCTATGATGGTGAGTCCTGCACACAGATCTTAATTCGTACACAACCAGATACAGCACCAACCGTTTCATCTGTTACAGCCCAACAGGACGTGCTCACGGGTTTACAAAGTGCATCAAGCTTTAATGAGCTGGTTGAGAAGGCCATCAAAGATGCCAACCATGAGCAGAAAAAGTTTGCGGCCTTCTACATCCAACTCGATAACTTTATCCCCATAAAAAACAAACTTGGCGCATCAGCAACCAATCTGGTACTTGGCGATGCCGCCAAAGCGCTGAAACAGGCAGCCCTGTCACCTCACCAGCTCGCCCGTATAGATGAATTTAACTTTGCCCTGTTGGTCGAAGGTATGGAGCCTCAAGCCGCCCTCGCTCACGGCGAAAAACTGTGTCAGGCGGCATCAGCAAGCCCCTTCAACGTCTCCAATGAACATGTCGATATCACCGCTAGTGTTGGCATTACGTTTATCAATGAAAATAGTGAAAGCCCGGGGCTGGTGATCAGCAAAGCCAAAGAAGCTGCCGATTTTGTTCACCACACCAAAGGCGGTGATGGCGCACATATTCATGATAACGATGAGCAGGATGCAGCACACAATGAGCAGGTTACCCTGCTACTGCGTCAAGCGCTTGAAAAAGGCCTGTTCAAACTCGTTTTTCAGCCGATTGTCAGCCTCAGAGGGGACTCCGGTGAGCACTATGAAGCGCTATTACGCATGCCCAATGAAGAGGGCACAGATATCTGCCCATCGGAATTTTTACAGGCGGCGGCCGATAACGGCTTGAGCCTCGACATTGACCTGTGGGTTGTAGAGGAAGCCATTCAGCGCCTGAAAGCGCATTTAGAAAAAGGCCGTAAAAGTCATCTGCTTATCAACCTGACCAAAGCATCCATTCTCAACCCCGAACTACTACAAAAAATAAGCCGCCTATTACATGAAGCCAGAATGCCCGGCGACAGCATTATTTTTCAGCTCAGCGAAACCGACGCAACCTCTAATATGACAGAGGCTAAAGCCTTCATCAGCGGCATCAATCAGCTGCAATGTAAAGTGGCGTTAACTCACTTTGGTCGCGCACTGAACCCCTTTAATACGCTGAAGCAGCTGCCCGCAAGCTACGTTAAAATTGACCCGTCCTTTATCGCCGACCTGAGCAAAGACGATAACAGTAAGGACGACCTAAAAACGCTGGTCAGCTCACTTCACACTCAGGGTAAATTAACGATCGCACCAATGGTCGATAATGCCAGTCTATTACCCGTGCTCTGGCAGGCAGGTATTAACTATATTCAGGGGTACTACATCCAGCAACCCAGCACCAGTATGGATTACGACTTCTCGACAGAGGATGAAGAAGAGTCGGAAGAAATCAGCTACTAAGCCTAAAAATCACGCATTAAAGACCAAAAAAAAGGGGCCCAAAGCCCCTTTTTTGCATACAACAAGCGAACTTCACACGTTACGCCACCTGGTGTATATGCACATCTCGCTGAGGATAAGGAATGCTGATCCCTTGGGCATCAAACGCTTTTTTCACAGCTTCCTGCATATCAAAGTACAGCCCCCAGTAATCAGCAGCATTCACCCACAAACGTAAAGTGAAGTTCACCGAAGAGTCTGCCAGCTCAGACAGCAACAACGCGTATGCAGGGTCTTTCAACACACGGCTATCGGCTTCAATTAGTTCGCGCAAAATGGATTTGGCTTTATCTATATCGTCATCATATCCGATGCCAAACACCATATCACAGCGGCGAGTTGGCTCAGTCGAATAGTTAACAATACTGCCATTTGCTACCGGCCCATTTGGGATGATAATCGTCTTATTGTCAGGCGTTTTCAGCACAGTGGTGAAAATTTGGATTGAGTTAACCGTACCTATATGACCCTGTGTTTCAATCACATCGCCTACTTTGTACGGCTTAAACAACAGTAACAATACACCACCCGCAAAATTGGACAGACTGCCCTGTAACGCCAAGCCAATGGCCAGACCCGCTGCACCCAATACCGCAATAAAGGAGGTGGTTTCAATGCCCACCATAGAAGCGACTGAAATCAGCAGCAGCGCTTTTAATATGACACCGGTTAAACTTTCCAGAAAGCGCGTCAGCGTCGGCTCAACGCCCTTTTTATTTAACGCTTTATCAAGCACACCAACAATTCGCTTAATAATCCAAAAACCAACAACAAGAACTACAAGTGCCAGCAGGAACTTCGGTGCGTAAAGCAGCACCAGATTCACAACCGTATCAGAGTGTTTTTCTATAAATTCCATCTTCCAACTCCTCACTAATTAAGTGATATTATTTTTATTAAGTGCCAAGTCTATTCTCGAACACACAGTTTCCGCAATAATTACTCTGCCGGAATATCAGCATCAATGCCGAGGGACAGTTTACGCTCCACCTCTATACGGTCTACTTTCTGGAAGCCTCGCGGCAGTTTATTTCCTCTTCGGCCTCGCTCACCACGGTATTGCTCAAGCTCAGAAAATTTGATTTTGATATAACGTTTACCCGCATGCACCACCAACAGGTCACGCTCATTAAGGAGCGCCATCCCCACCACAAACTCTTCGCGATCCTGCAGCCGTTTCGATGGTATTTGGATAATTTTATTACC
>LUKI01000133.1 GCA_001593685.1 Gammaproteobacteria bacterium F7 | reverse complement strand
CTAGTACTTCTTCGACGTGTCCTTTAACCTTCACTTTACGCCACTCTTTACGTAATACCCCTTCCTTGTCGATAAGAAAAGTGCTGCGCTCAATGCCCATGTGCTTTTTACCGTACATGTTTTTTTCTTTGATGACGTCAAACTGTTTGCAGAGTGTTTCTTCCGGATCGGTGATAAGTTCGAAGGGAAAGCTTTGCTTAGCCTTAAAGTTCTCGTGGGAGCGAATTTTGTCACGAGATACGCCAAAAATTTCGGTGTCCAACGCCTGAAATTGTTCATACATATCTCTAAAATCCTGGCCTTCGGTGGTGCAGCCTGGAGTGCTGTCCTTAGGATAGAAATAAATCACCAGGTTACGACCTCTCAAGCTGGCCAACGAAACCTGCGTATCGCTGGTGGCATCGGCGGTGAAATCTGCAACGGGTTGGTCGAGTGAAACATCGGACATAATGTTGATCCTCAGGGCTGTTTTAAGTTTGGATTGGCGTTGATTCTTACACAGTCAATTGCGTCATTAAACCCCATAATTTAAAGGGCTACGCTTGTGATTAGAGGTTGCCGCGATTACTATAGCAGCTTATTTTTTGGCCGGAGTAAGAGTAAATGATTGTCGGTAGTATTGTAGCGATTGTAACACCGATGGATAGCACGGGAGCTATTGATTGGCAGGCGCTAGAACGGTTAGTGGACTTCCACATTGATAATGGCACTAATTCCATTGTTGCCGTCGGCACAACCGGTGAGTCTGCCACACTGCCGGTTGACGAGCATATGGAAGTGTTACGCCAGGTTATCGCACGTGTTAATGGCCGTATTCCTGTTATTGCCGGTTCTGGCGCTAACTCCACTAGTGAAGCATTGGAACTAACGGCAATGGCGAAAGAGGCAAATGCTGATGCTTGCCTTATTGTTACGCCGTACTACAACAAGCCTTCTCAGGAAGGGCTTTATCAGCACTACAAGCTGATTGCTGACTCAGTCGATATTCCGCAGATTTTGTATAACGTCCCTGGCCGTACCGGTTGTGACATGCTGCCTGATACGATCGCTCGTTTGGCTTCTCATCCCAACATTGTTGGACACAAAGAAGCTACAGGTGATCTGGCGCGAGCCAAAGAGTTGATTGAACGTAGTGGTGACCAGATTGCTATGTATTCCGGTGACGATGCGACCGCCGCGGAATTCATTCTGCTGGGGGGTAAGGGCAATATTTCCGTAACGGCCAATGTCGCGCCACGCAAAATGTCCGAGCTGTGTGCCGCTGCGTTACGAGGTGATGCAGAAACAGCGAGACGTATTAGTGCCGAGCTTGAAGCGCTTAACACTGACCTCTTTATTGAAGCGAATCCCATTCCGGTAAAGTGGGCGTTGCAGGAGATGGGTATGATTCAGCCGGGCCAACGCCTGCCGTTGACGCAACTTGATCCGCAATATCACGATATCGTCCGTGAAGCTCTGCGTAAGGGCGGCGTGCTTTAATTTGTATTACTTTGCTTAATCGATCTTAGGAAAATAAGCCATGAAATTAGCCCGCAAACTGGCCATTGCAACACAGGGTGCATTGATTTTTACCATGACTGGTTGTGGATGGTTAACGGGTGAAGATGGCCTTATTCGTGATAGTCGTGAGGATTATCGTCAGGCTCAGATAGCCGAGCCGCTGGATCTGCCCGCGGAAATGGATACTAACGCGATTCGTGAGCTTTATTACATCCCTGGTGCGGGGCAAACACTGGTTTTTCAAGGTAATGAATTCAAGGTGCCGCGCCCTGACATGCAGGCGGTATCGGGCCCTAAAGAGCTGAAGGCCTACAAGTCCGGCAACGAGCACTGGATTGTATTAGACGGTACTCCTGAAGAGGCTTGGGGACGTGTGCGTAGTTTCTGGGAAGTGAATGGTATTGCGCTTGAACAGGAAGTGCCGTTCCGGGGGTTGATGGAAACCGTTTGGTTAAAACGCAACAATGAAGGCTACATAACCCGGGATAAATTCCGTGTAGTGGTTGAACATGGTCTTCAAAAAGGGCTGTCAGAAATTCATATTAAGCACTTGGGCTATGATTACGAAAGCGCTGAAATTCCTTCGCAGGAGCTGGATTGGACCAGTGCTAAGGCGGACGATGCGCTGACATTGGCGATGACACAGGAATTATCGTCATTTCTGGTTGAAACCGAAAATCGCGCAGCCCCGGCATCATTGTTGGCGCAAAAATTTGTTGGTACGCCTAAGTCCAGCTTTAAAGAGAATGCGCAGGGCGAATGGGTGATCGATATGGATTTGACCTACGGTCGGGCCTGGAATGCGGTGGGTAAAGCGATTGATGCAGCAGGCTTTCAGTTAGATGACCGAAATCGCGATACTGGCCTCTACCACCTGCTAGTGACCACGGGTGAGAAAGAAAAAGACAGTGGTGGTTTCTTTTCCTTCCTGTCCTTTGGTGGCGATGACGAAGACGTTGTCACTCACAAGCTTACTATTCAGGTGAAGCGTATGCCGGGTAAACCTAAAAAAGTGCGTGCGTTGATCAGTAAATACGCCGATAGCGTTAATGCCTCTTTGCGTAAGGATGTGATGGTCCGCATTAAAAATCAGCTGATTTAATCAGAGGTCCAATAATGCGCTTCGCCTCACTGGGTAGTGGCAGCAAGGGCAACGCAACAC
>LUKI01000132.1 GCA_001593685.1 Gammaproteobacteria bacterium F7 | reverse complement strand
GTTCAATAATTTTCTTACAGGTGGTACCGCGTACCACACTGTCATCAACCAGCAGTATATTTTTGCCCTGAATTTCACTTTTAACCGGACTTAACTTCAATTCGACGGCTTTCTCTCGCTTTTCCTGCGTATCCAGAATAAAGCTACGCTGGATATAACGGTTTTTAATCAAGCCCTCTCGGTAGGGGAGATTTAGAGATTCGGCCAGCGCAATCGCCGACGTTCGGCTGGTATCGGGTACGGGGCAAACAAAATCCGGTTTAATGGCCTTGGCATCAATGGACGCCTGTGCCTTTTTCGACAATACGCGGCCTAAGTTGAGACGCGTACCATAAACTGATTTCTGCTCAATGGTGCTTTCCGCACCGGCAAAATAAACCCACTCAAACATACAGTGGCTTTTCTTTTTACGATCCACCACGACCTGCGAATGTACCTCACCCTTTTCGGTAATCAAGATCACTTCACCGGGTGCAATATCACGCACGTAAGTGTAGTCAAGAAAGTTCAGCGCCAAGGTTTCACTGGTCAGACAGTAATCATAAACGCCAGGCTGGCCAGCACGCTCTCGACGACCCAGTACTAGCGGTCGGATACCACCCGGGTCACGAAAACCAAACAGGCCGGCTCCAGCCATCAAGCCAACCACCGCATAGGCTCCATTCGCCACATCGAGAATAGCTTTGGCAGCATTAACACAATGTTCAAAATGGAAAGGACCGTGCTCGGAACCACGCTGAGAAAGAATAGAGTGGCACCAGAGGTTAAGAAGAACTTCAAGGTCATTATTGGTCAGCATCTGCTGATGCAGATTTTTGTTCAGATGCTCAACCAGCGAATGGTAATTCACCAGATTGCCGTTATGCACCATACCGACACCAAACGGGAACCCAGTCACCAGCGGCTGCAGATCATTTTTACCATCACCGCCAACGGTTGCGTAACGCGTATGACCGACGGCCATATTGCCAACCAGTGACTCAATGTCTTCCTGCTCGAAAACCTGCGCCACCAGACCCAGCTCTTTTTTCTGGAAAAACTTCTGTCGGTCAGAATCGAAGCTCAATACACCTGCAGCATCTTGGCCCCGGTGCTGAAGCGTCAATAAACCGCGGTAGGCTTCATAGGCTGCCCAGAAGGGCACTTTGGATTTAATATGACTGGAGGAAGCCACCAGCTCATCGGTAAAATTGGTATCGTTCGGAACCTTAGGTCCGATAACTCCTATCACACCACACATATAATCAGCTCTTTGCCTACACTGGGCTCATCAAGCGGCCGATAAACGAAAATAAGCCAATCAGCCTCATCCATTGCCCGTGTGGGATGGGTGAATCTGAATTGGCTTAACGATCCGTATCAACCGGTAAATTTGGGCGCAATTATCGCATAGATTCTGCGCGTAAAACAGTCACAATTGGCAGAGCAGCCTCCACCAGAAGGCAGGCTATGAAGCGTTAAGCAACGCCACAGCTTCTGCCAGAAAACCTTTATGCTCCTCATCGAGGTAAGGCATCAATCCTTCGCAGTGGGCGACCAGCTCCTCCACTGACGACGCCGACAGGTTAATATGGCCGAGCTTGCGCTTATCACGGCGCTCTTTACCATACCAGTAACACTGAATGCCGGGCAGCGCCTGCCACTCAGCATTCCACTCACAACCAATCAAGTTCAACATCACCGTCACAGGAAAACGCTTTGGCTGATGCGGTACAGCCGCCCCAGTCAGCGCACTCAGGTGCAAGTCAAATTGGCTATAATCTGAACCAGCCTGTGTCCAGTGACCGCTGTTATGAACACGTGGCGCCAGCTCATTAACAATCAAGCCCTGCTCAGTCTGAAAACACTCCATCGCCATCACACCAACATAATCAAGATGTTCCATGATCTTGCTCAGCATAGTTTGCGCATCCGCCTGCAAGTCCTCTGTTTTTGGCGCAGGTCCCAAGCTATATCGCAAAATACCTTCGTGATGATAATTTTCAGTGAGAGGAAAGAAGTAGTATTCTCCATTGGCAAACCGCGCACCGACCAAAGACACTTCGCGAGAAAAATCAACCATCGCCTCAGCAATCAAACCACCAAAAGCTTCCGCAGGAATATCGTGTGATTGCCCGGCAACCGGACGCCACTGGCCTTTGCCATCATAACCATCACGAATACTTTTAACGACCAGCTTATCACCCAACTCGGCATGAGCATTGAGCAGGTCATCCTGATTATTCAGGAACTGCCACGGCGCGGTCGCGACCTGCAGTTCGTCAAGCATCCGCTTTTGTTTTTCACGGGTCGGGAGAATTTCAAAGGCGGCAGCGTTCTGCCAGGATTTGGTGGCCTTAACACTATTTAATAGCGGCGTATCACCCAAGTGCTCCAGCTCAGCAGTGATAATGTCATAACGCTGCTCGATCTCATCGAGTGGCATCGTCAAACGCAGGTTAGAGGTCCCAGGCACCAGCTCCCCCGTCACATGATCCATTCGATCAACAGGAATACCAAAACGCGCACCAGCAGCAGCCATCATTAAGCCCAACTGGCCAGCACCAACAACAAGAACAGGTTTCATAATTTTAAAGCGCCTTATAATCCAGGAGTTGGGTTCGCTAACACTTCATCGGTACGGCTTAGACGCCAAGCTTCCAAACGACTGGAAAGATCAGCATCC
>LUKI01000131.1 GCA_001593685.1 Gammaproteobacteria bacterium F7 | reverse complement strand
GTTGCAGCGCCTGGCGGGAGACACCACTAACACCATTTTGCTGAAACTGGAGGGTAATAACCCGGCGGGCTCAGTGAAGGATCGCCCGGCGTTGAGCATGATTCAGCGGGCCGAGGCGCGTGGTGATATTAAGCCCGGTGATACCTTGATTGAGGCGACCAGTGGTAACACCGGTATTGCGCTGGCAATGGCGGCGGCGATCAAGGGTTACAAGATGGTGTTGATCATGCCCGATCACATGAGTGAAGAGCGTAAAGCGGCGATGGCGGCTTACGGTGCTGAGCTGATTTTAGTGCCTAAAGAGGCGAGCATGGAAGGTGCGCGTGATCTGGCGGATCAAATGCAGGCTGAGGGTAAGGGCATCGTGCTGGATCAGTTCGGCAATATGGATAATCCGCAGGCGCATTACGAAACCACCGGACCGGAAATCTGGCAACAAACTAACGGTACCATCACTCACTTTGTTAGCTCGATGGGTACAACCGGTACTATCATGGGCACCTCGCGTTATTTGAAAGAACAAAACCCTGATATTGAAATTATTGGCTTGCAGCCACAGGATGGCGCGAGTATTCCGGGCATTCGTCGCTGGCCGGCCGAGTACATGCCCAAGATCTTTAACCGCGATCGTGTTGATCGAGTGATGGATATTGGTCAGCAAGATGCCGAGGTAACCATGCGTCGCTTAGCGAAAGAAGAGGGCATCTTCTGTGGTGTTTCATCCGGTGGCGCGGTAGCGGCGGCACTGCAATTATCTGAACAGCTTGAAAACGCGGTGATCGTCGCCATTATCTGTGACCGAGGTGATCGTTACCTCTCAACCAACGTTTTCTAAATACCGGTTAAATACCGAATATCTATAGTCGCGTGAAGTGCTGCGGCTCAAGTCCCTAATTTAAGAAGAAGAAAATGGCCCGACGCAGAAGAAGATATAAAGAGCCCGAAGCAGTAGAACTCACCATTGAGGGCTTGACCCATGAGGGTCGTGGTTTGGCCGAGCGCGATGGTAAAAAGGTGTTCATCGAAGGCGCGTTGCCGGGTGAAGAGGTTAAGGCGTTGATCACCAGCAAACGCAGCCGCTACGAAGAGGGCAAGGTGGAGGAAGTCATCAAGGCTTCGCCACAGCGTATCGAACCCAAGTGTCCGCACGCATCGGTATGTGGTGGCTGTAGCTTGCAGCACTTTGATGGGCAGGCGCAGATTGAGTTTAAACAGGCTACCCTGATGGAGCATCTGCATCACTTTGGTGAGCAGAAGCCGGAAACGCTGCTCGACCCGGTTACGGGACCAAGCTATGCCTATCGCCGCAAAGCGCGCCTGGGTGTGCGTTATGTCAGTAAGCGCGATGAGGTGCTGGTGGGCTTCCGTGAGAAGGGCAACAGCTTTATTACCGACATCGGTCAATGCCATATCCTTGATGAGCGATTGGGTAACAAAATTACGCTGTTGCGTGAATTTATCATGGGCCTGGAGGCTTACCGAACCTTGCCTCAGATTGAGGTGGCCATTGGTGACGATAGTGTGGCGCTGGTATTCCGTCACATGGAGCCACTCTCTGAATCAGATACGGCTGCGTTGAGAGACTTTGGCGAAGCACAAGATTTTCATATTTATTTGCAACCTGGTGGCCCGGACACGGTCTCTAAACTGTGGCCGGAGCAGGGCGATGATCGCCTGACCTACCGCCTTGATGAGTTTGATGTGGAAATGCGTTTTCACCCCATGGATTTCACCCAGGTTAATGCCGACATCAATCGCAAGGTTGTTCATTTAGCACTGCAATATCTGGAGGTGCAGCCTGATGAGCGGGTGCTGGATTTATTCTGCGGGCTGGGTAATTTCACCATGCCGTTGGCACGTAGCACTGGCGCCGCCGTCATCGGTGTTGAGGGCAGCGAAGCGATGGTTGAGCGGGGTTTTGAAAATGCTCGTCACAACGGTTTGGAGAATGTTGAATTTTTTGCGGCGGATTTAACGCAGGATTTTGAGCATCAGCCCTGGTCAAAACAGGGATTCGATAAAATTCTGATTGATCCACCGCGCTCCGGTGCCCTGGAAGTGATACAGAAAATTGCCCGTTTTAAGGCCAAACGTATTGTTTATGTATCCTGCAATCCGGCGACGTTAGCCCGCGATGCGGGCGAATTAGCCTTGCATGGCTATACTTTAAAGGCGGCCGGTGTACTGGATATGTTCCCACAAACGGCGCACGTCGAATCAATCGCGGTGTTTGATTATCAGCCGTAGCGGCCTCAGTTCATAACAAAAAATAAGCTGATTTATGGTTCAAGTACGGAAACTACAGCCTGACCCGTCGCAGGGTTATATTAATACCGATGCCTGGGTTGAACAGCTCCAGCATACGCTGGGTCTTGAAGACACCACGCGTGTACGCAATGCCTGCCATTTGGCGCAGGATGTTGCCCTGCAGGCCGAGGTTGCCCATCAACAGAGCGGCAGCGAAAAGCACATCGGCAACTGTTTTTTTGCCGGACTTGAGATTGCTGAAATTCTTGCTGGTTTAAAGCTCGATAGTGACAGCCTGGTAGCAGGCATCCTATGTCGGGCTGTTCGCGAAGAACGTTTGTCGTTAAAAACCGTTGCCGCTAAGTTCGGTGAAACGGTGGCAAACCTGATTGATGGTGTCCAGCAAATGGATGCCATTACGGCGGCGCAGGAGTCACTCGAC
>LUKI01000130.1 GCA_001593685.1 Gammaproteobacteria bacterium F7 | reverse complement strand
CCACATGCCCGTATTGCCCACGACCACCAGACTGCCGAACAAATTTACCCTCTACGGTACAGGTATTACGAATTGCCTCACGGTAGGCTACCTGCGGCTTACCGATATTGGCATCAACACTGAATTCACGCTTCATGCGATCAACAATGATATCCAGGTGCAATTCACCCATGCCGGAAATAATAGTCTGCCCAGTTTCCTCATCCGTCTTAACACGGAAGGATGGATCTTCCTGCGCCAGCTTACCAAGCGCAACACCCATCTTTTCCTGATCGACCTGAGTACGTGGCTCAACGGCTACCGAAATAACCGGTTCAGGGAACTCCATTCGTTCCAGTGTGATATGCGAGTTCGCATCACACAGAGTGTCACCGGTAGTCACATCTTTTAAGCCAATTCCAGCGGCGATATCACCCGCCAAAACCTCTTTAATTTCCTGCCGGTCATTGGAGTGCATCTGCACCATTCGCCCAATGCGCTCTTTTTTACCCTTAACCGGGTTATAAACCGTATCACCCGTCTTAAGGTGCCCGGAGTAAACTCGGAAAAAAGTCAGCGTCCCCACAAACGGGTCCGTCGCAATTTTGAAAGCCAGGGCCGCAAACGGCGCTTTATCATCAGCCGGTCGCGTATCGATTTTCCCGTTACTAAGCTCACCCTCAATGGCCTTCACCTCAGTCGGCGACGGCAGGTATTCAACAACCGCATCCAGCATCGCCTGCACACCTTTGTTCTTGAAAGCTGAGCCGCCCAAAACCGGTACGATTTCATTCGCCAGGGTGCGAATACGAATACCCTGCTTAATATCTTCTTCGGATAATTCACCCTCTTCGAGGTACTTATCCATTAACTCTTCGTTGGCCTCAGCTGCCGCCTCAACCAGATGCTCACGCATCTCTTCGCAGCTCTCCTGCAGCTCTGCAGGCACAGCTTCATACTCAAAGGTCATACCCTGATCAGCTTCACTCCAGATGATTGCTTTCATCTTAACGAGATCAACCACGCCCCGGAACTCATCCTCTGCACCGATAGTCATCTGCAGCGGGACAGCGGTAGCACCCAAGCGATCACCCAACTGATCAATCACCATTTGGTAATCAGCGCCAGTACGATCCATTTTATTAACAAAAACCATACGCGGCACATGGTAACGATTAGCTTGCCGCCAAACCGTCTCCGTCTGTGGCTGAACACCAGAGGAACCACACAAAACAACTACCGCGCCATCCAGCACACGTAACGACCGCTCAACCTCAATAGTAAAATCTACGTGCCCCGGCGTATCAATAATATTAATGCGGTGCTTATCAAACTGCCCCTGCATGCCCTGCCAGAAACAGGTTGTAGCAGCCGAGGTAATGGTAATACCACGCTCCTGCTCCTGCTCCATCCAATCCATGGTAGCCGCACCGTCATGAACCTCGCCAAGTTTATGCGACAGCCCGGTATAGAAAAGCACACGCTCAGTTGTCGTCGTTTTACCCGCGTCAACGTGCGCACAAATACCTATATTTCGATAACGGTCAATCGGCGTAGAACGCGCCACAACTATATCCTCTGAGATTCAAAAAAGCGGCCCGAAAGCCGCTTAATAGATAACGCTTAACAAATGCTAGCTTAGAAACGGTAGTGCGAGAACGCCTTGTTCGCTTCAGCCATGCGGTGAACGTCTTCACGTTTCTTAACCGCAGCACCTTTACCTTCAGCCGCATCAGTGATTTCGCCAGCCAGGCGCAAAGGCATGGATTTCTCACCACGACCACGCGCAGCGTCAACCATCCAGCGCATTGCCAGCGCAGTTTGACGAGAGGCACGAACTTCAACAGGCACCTGATAGGTTGCACCACCAACACGACGCGACTTCACCTCAACCAGCGGGCGAATCGTATCGAGTGCTTTTTCAAAAACTTCAACAGGGTCTGCCGCACCGGTGCGCTCAGCAACGGTATCCAGCGCGCCATAAACGATACGCTCAGCCACAGACTTCTTACCGCTAACCATAACCATGTTCATAAATTTGGCCAGCACTTGGCTACCGAATTTCGGATCAGGCAGCACTTCACGTTTAGCTACAACTCTTCTTCTTGGCATTACTTCTTACCTTTTAATTCAGGGGTTTCCGGAACCACTCCACGCACCTAAATAGTACGGAGGCTGCCCGGCCTTACTGCACAATCAGGTTAAGCCATCAGCTCAACCTAAAACACCCTAGCTCTTAGGACGCTTGGCGCCATACTTAGAACGACGCTGTTTACGATCGCTCACGCCCGATGTATCTAAGCTACCGCGAACAGTGTGATAGCGAACACCAGGTAAATCTTTTACACGACCACCACGAATCAAAACAACCGAGTGCTCCTGCAAGTTGTGGCCTTCACCGCCAATGTATGAAGACACTTCATAGCCATTGGTCAAGCGAACACGACACACTTTACGCAGTGCTGAGTTCGGTTTTTTGGGCGTAGTAGTATAAACACGAGTACAAACACCACGGCGCTGAGGACAGGCTTGCAGTGCAGGAACGTCAGTCTTTACTACTTTGCGCTTACGTGGCTTACGAACCAATTGGTTGATCGTTGCCATTGATAAAACTCCAGTTATAAAAAAAAGTGGTTTTACCCACCATAAAATAAAGGATGCGAGATTCTAATGATCTCGCATCCCATAGTCAACCCGAAGGCGACGCTAATTACCTGTCAGGGCTATTCCCCTGAGGTGTTCAGCGCCTCCGCCAGAGCCTGTTCGACTTCGTCCGCGCTCACTGTGCTTGCACCTTGAGATTCAGCGGCCTCTGCCAATCGTTTGTTTTTACGTTCGTTGTGGTACGTCAAGCCAGTACCCGCCGGAATCAGACGAC
>LUKI01000129.1 GCA_001593685.1 Gammaproteobacteria bacterium F7 | reverse complement strand
GCTTCGGGTTCAGACTGGCCGCGGATGATGCGAATGAACTCCTCGTCACAGGCAACAAACTGTGGTGTAAAAATGAGCGGCAAGGATAGTCCTGAATGTGCTAACTCATAGCACATGGCGCGACTCCCGACCAAACGGGCGCCAGATTTTCCGTGATAATCAGGCATTTCTACATGTCCTGTTGAATCCCTAAGCGCAATATTTTGAGCGATAGAGTTAACGAGCCCTGTTGGTAACGCTTTGAAAGCGCAACATAAAAATCGTTCGGGTATCAGTTAACCATAACAGGTAGGCGAGTTGTCAAATAAATGCATTTGCTGGCCGACATTGCCAGCTACCATTGCACGTGCGGTGTTGGAGTCTTTGGTTACGGCTTTAAGTAACTGCCGTCTGCCCGTTTCTGGCAAATAAAAGAGTCCGCGGGTGGAGGTTACTTTGAGCGGTTGAGTGCCTGCTTGGCGAGGTCCCTTAGTGCGTTTCGGTAATGATTGTCGGGGAGTTTTTCCAGTTGCTGGATAGCCTGTTCGGCCTCAAACTCGGCTTTTTCAAGGGTGTAGCTGAGTGCGTCCGAGTTTTTTACCAGTGAAATGATGGTGGCTGCATGCTCAGGGCGGTTTTTCAAAACAGCCTCGCGAATGAGTGTTGCGTCTGTTTCTGAGCTGTTTTCCAGTGTGCGAATTAGCGGCAGTGTCATTTTGCCTTCCGCCAGATCATCACCGACATTCTTGCCCATTTCTTCAGCTTCACCGTCGTAATCCAGTAAATCATCGATTAACTGGAAAGTCATCCCAAGGTGGGCGCCGTAATTTTTTAAAGCCGTTTGTTGCTCAGGGTCTACGCCACACAAAATGCCTGCGCTTTCTGCTGCGGCTTCAAAAAGGATCGCTGTTTTAGCTTGAATAACCTCACGGTATTCCTGTTCATTCAGGTCGGGGTTGCGAGCATTGGTGAGCTGCTGCACCTCTCCTTCGGCAATCTGATTGGTACAGTTGGCCATGATGGCCATAATCGGTAAATCAGCCAGTTGAACGAGCATCTGGAAAGCGCGTGAATACAGGAAATCTCCCACCAGTACGCTGGGGGCATTACCAAAGACGGCATTAGCGGTGGAACGACCTCGACGCAGCTCAGACATATCAACCACGTCATCATGTAATAGCGTTGCGGTGTGCAAAAATTCAATGATGGTGGCGAGCAGTACGTGGTCTTTGCCCTGGTAGTTGCAGGTTTTTGCTGCTAACAAAACAAGCAGTGGGCGGATACGCTTTCCGCCGCTGTCGACGAGGTACTGACTAATGGTTTCGACCAGGTCGACGTCCGAGTGGAGCTGGTCCAGAATCAACTGGTTGACGGCGGAAAAGTCCTCTTCAACCACCTTGAAAATGCGTTTTGGATCCATCTGTTTAAACGGGCCGATTGTCAGTAAATAAAGGCCTCGAATACTAGGCGGCAGTGCCTTGACTGTCAATATTGAGCCGGTGAAAATGGCGCCCTTGTGTTGATGGCGCAAAAAAGCGGCAAATATATGGTTTAAATGGTGTTTGTGGCTTGCCTGGTGGGTGTTGATGCCGTAAAATCCCGCCCCCTATTGACCTCACCCGTTTTGTTTTCTGGGTACAGGTGCAGCACACGGCCCGCTGCGGAGGTGAAGGGCTGATTTCAGAATGTCTGAGCTGGGTTTTTTGAGTTTCCTGGCAAGTCTGCGGCGGCAGCGCTTAGGCACAAAAGGTTTTGGAGAAGGTTATGTACGCAATTATCAAAACGGGTGGTAAGCAGTACCGCGTTGAAGAGGGTCAAACCCTGCGCGTTGAAAAATTGGAGCTGGAAACAGGTGCCAAGGTAGATTTCGGTCAAGCTCTGCTAGTAGGCGCAGGCGATGACGTTAAAGTGGGCGCACCTTTTGTTGAAGGTAGCCAGGTAAGCGGCGAAGTTGTTGATCACGGTCGTCACAAGAAAGTGAAAATCGTTAAATTCAAGCGTCGTAAGCACCATATGAAAACTATGGGCCATCGTCAGTGGTTTACAGAAGTTAAAATCACAGGCATCAAGTAACTTTAAGCGCGATAAGCATTAAGCGTAAGAATTAGGAGAGAAAGGTATGGCTCACAAGAAAGCTGGTGGTAGTACCAATAACGGACGCGACTCGGAGTCGAAACGACTAGGGGTCAAGCGTTACGGTAGTGAAGTAGTTAAAGCGGGTAACATCATCGTTCGTCAGCGTGGTACACACTTCCACCCAGGCAGCAACGTAGGCTGTGGTAAAGACCACACTTTGTTTGCACTGAAAGACGGCGTTGTAAAATTTGAAGTGAAAGGTCAGAAAAATCGTAAATACGTTAGCGTAGAAGCGACTGCCTAAGCACTGGCAAGTTTGAAAAGAACCCCGCTTTGCGGGGTTTTTTTTTGCCTGTCGTATGATGAAGCTCTTATCGGCAGGGTAATATGAATGGGTCTTTGGTAGACTAGCGCCATGAAATTTTTTGATGAAGCAAGTATTACAGTAGAAGCAGGCAAGGGTGGCAATGGCTGCCTGAGCTTTTTGCGTGAAAAATATCGCCCCGAGGGTGGTCCAGATGGCGGTGATGGTGGCGATGGTGGCTCCGTTTATATGGTGGCAAGCGACGCAATTAATACGTTGGTCGATTTCCGTTATCAGCGCCGATATCGAGCCGAGGCTGGTAAGCCTGGTAAGGGGCGTAACTGTACCGGAGCCAGTGCTGATGATTTGGTCTTGGAGGTGCCGGTTGGCACCACGGTGATTGATCAGGATACGCTGGAGGTGCTGGTCGATTTCACCGAGCACGGCCAGAAGGCGATGATCTGTAAAGGTGGCTTTCATGGTTTGGGTAATACCCGTTTT
>LUKI01000128.1 GCA_001593685.1 Gammaproteobacteria bacterium F7 | reverse complement strand
ATTTAAACGGTGGGAAGTCTTCATGACAAGGGTGTTTATTATCATCGCCGGTATACAGAAACGGACGTCGGACAAAAGCATCCGTTGCACCAACCAGCTTCACCACCACAATTTCAGCTCGTCGCGATTCAATGGCGAGGCGCACAGTATTACCCACCACCAGCAATACCGCTACACCCAGCAGCAACCCCAGGGTAAGCGCCATACGTTCAGCCAGCGCCATAATCCGGAACAGGCGCTCGACCCACTGTAAATCCAACTGAGCCTGCTCAACATCCGGCAACTCTTGTAGACGCTTAAGCAGCGTTTCCGTTGTTTTTAAATCAGCACTCTCAGTGCCTGGTGAGACAACAATCACTGCAGGCAACGGGTTTTCATTAAGGTACTGGAGCGCATCACCGAACCCAGAAAACTGCTTGAACTCTTCCAACGCCTGTTCTGGCGAGATATAGCGCACCTGCTTCACCGCACCCCAGGACTCAATATGCTGAGCCAGCTTACGACCCTGTTTTTCACTTAACTGCTGCTCCAGATAAACCGATATCTGCGCCGCATCATCCCACTCCTGGCTCAATTGCTGGGCATTTTGCAAAAATACATACAGCCCCACCGGCAGCGTCAACGCAATAGCAATAACCAGCCAGGTCATCAAACTTGAGATCGGCGTTGCCAGCAATCGTAACAGGCTTTCTTTCGCCACTTGGCGGTGATGGGTAAAATAGCTTTTAAAACGGCTGTTACGCGCCAGAACACCATGGCTAGCCCCTTTTTCCGATTTACGGCGCTCAGGCTGGTTGCCCGGGTGCGGCTGCTTTTTTTGACGGCGGTCTTTTTTCAAACCCATCTCAGACCACCGCATCGCTCATCAAGCGCCCCTGCTGTAAAGTCAATATACGGTGCTTCATACGTGCGATTAATGATAAGTCGTGGGTCGCAATCATCACGGTTACCCCCACCTGATTAAACTGCTCAAACAGGCGCATGATTTCTGCTGATAATTCTGGATCAAGATTACCGGTCGGCTCATCGGCCAACAACAATGCCGGCCTGTTGACCACTGCACGAGCAATACCGACTCGCTGCTGTTCTCCACCAGATAACGCCAACGGCAACAATTTTTCCTTACTAAGCAGACCAACCTTATCGAGCGCCGCCCGTACCCGCCGTCCGATTTCATTGGGCTGCGCACCGGAAATAATCAACGGCAACGCAACATTGTCAAAGACCGAACGATCAAACAGCAACTGGTGATCCTGAAAAACCAAGCCGATATTACGCCGGTAATAAGGGATTTTACGACGCCGGATTTCCCCCAGGTCACGTCCCGACACTATTACTTTGCCACGCGTGGAACGCTCCATGAGCATAATCAACTTCAACAGCGTACTTTTGCCCGCGCCGGAGTGCCCGGTGAGAAAAGCCATTTCCCCCTGCGGAACATGAAAGCTGAGCTCGCTGAGCGCCTCATAGCCATCGTCGTAACGCTTGGTCACCTGCTCAAAGTTAATCATTCAGTTTCGTATCCTTCCTCTGCTTACCCCAACAACCTATTTATCAAATAGCGCTTCCACAAACTCGTCGGCATCAAAGGGTCGCAGATCATCGATTTTTTCACCCACGCCAATAAAACGAATCGGCAACCCAAGCTGTTTGGCAACCGCAAAAATCACCCCGCCCTTAGCCGTTCCATCCAGCTTGGTCATACTGATCCCCGTCACGCCGACGGCTTCATTAAACAGAGTCGCCTGACTAAGCGCGTTTTGACCCGTACCCGCATCCAACACCAACATCACCTCATGGGGCGCACTATCATCCAGCTTCGCCATCACTCGCTTCACTTTGGTCAATTCCGCCATCAGGTTATCTTTGTTCTGCAAACGGCCAGCAGTATCCGCAATTAACACATCGGCACCACGGGCCCGCGCAGACTCGACGGCATCAAAAATTACCGAAGCACTATCCGCGCCGGTATGCTGAGCAATAACGGGCACATCATTTCGTGAGCCCCACTCCTGTAATTGCTCAACCGCAGCCGCACGGAAAGTGTCGCCAGCGGCTAACATCACACTACGGCCTTCACTTTGTAGCCGTTTAGCAAGCTTGCCAATGGTCGTGGTTTTACCTGCGCCATTCACACCCACCATCAAAATCACGTAGGGCTTTTTATCTTCAACCTGAAGCGGCAGAGCACAGGGTTTAATCAGGTCACGCAGTTCCTGTTTCAATGCAGCATACAGCGCATCAGAATCCTTCAGCGTTTTACGCTCCAGCTGCTCAGTCAGGCTATCAATAACATGGGTGACCGCTTCTACCCCCATATCCGCCATCAGCAGCTGTTCTTCAATTTCCTCAAGCAGGTCTTCATCAATGGTCTTTTTGCCCAGCAGCAGACCGCCAATACCGTCACTGAAACTTGAACGAGTACGACTCAGGCCCTGCTTAATACGGCCAAAAAAGGATTTTTGAACCTCTGGCTCTGGCTCTGGCTCTGCAGTTTTAGCCGGCTCGTCGCCCCCCTCAATCACTATTTCCAGTTCACCATCGCTGTCTACCTCTTCGGCAGCAGACTCGTGCTCTTCAGGCTCCTGAGCCTCTACAGCGGCCTGCGGTTTGCTAATGGGCTTAGGCGCGGGGCGACTATCCGCCGCAGGCTTATTCTCCGTTTTGCTCACCGCAGGCATACGCGTTTTTACTTTACGCGCACAATCCACAACAAAGGCCAACAACAGGACTACAAAAATCACTACACCGATCAACAGGGCGGTATCACTCATCAAGCTATTTCCATCAAATGGGTTTATTAAATTCGGGAGCGGGCGAGCTAATTTATACCCTCTTATGCCTTTGAGGCCTATCAGCAATCACCCGAAATCGGCTATCCTACCACTTGTATCGCCGATTAGGGAGAG
>LUKI01000127.1 GCA_001593685.1 Gammaproteobacteria bacterium F7 | reverse complement strand
TACATCGCCGATGGTAGTGTGGGGCTTCCCCATGTGAGAGTAGGTCATCGTCAGGCTTTTATACCAAAAAGGCCCATTCCGATTGGAATGGGCCTTTTTTTATGGCCTAAAGAAACGTCTTGAATCTGGTTTTTTAATGTCTGCTCGGTTGTCTGGCTAATGATGATATATAGCTGCTATGATCTTTTTCCAACCCCTCTCTTCCAATAACGCTTTTGACTGCTTATGAGTATTGATAATCTGCTGAACATTCTCTCTGATGGTCGTTTTCACTCGGGTGAAGAGTTGAGTCAGGGGTTGGGGGTAAGCCGGACGGCTATATGGAAGCAAATATCAAAATTAGAGCAGCTTGGCTTGCAGATAAACGCTGTCAAAGGTAAAGGATATCGATTGGCTGACGAGCTTGATTTGCTTTCTCTTCCTTCTATATATGAGCACCTGAGCGATGCAACTTATGAGGTGTTCGATCATATTGATCTGCATTTAACGACGCCATCGACTAACCGGCTTGCGTTGGACGCTAAGCATGCCCCTTATGTGTGTTTAGCTGAAATGCAAACGGCCGGTCGTGGCCGCCGTGGCCGGGAATGGGTGAGTCCGTTTGCAAAAAACATTTACCTCTCCGTGGCTTGGAACTTTAGTGATCAATCCGCCACGCTTGATAGCTTAAGTCTATGCGTGGCTGTTGCAATCGCTAAGGCAATTCGTAACTTGGGCTGTGAGGGTATTGGGCTAAAATGGCCGAATGATCTGTTGTATGAAAATCGAAAGCTGGCGGGTATTCTGCTCGAAGCCTCTGGCGAGCTGGGTGGCAAGATACGTGTGGTGGTTGGTATCGGTCTGAATGTTACTATGACAGAAGATCAGGGTGCTGGGATCAGTCAGGATTGGGTAGCGCTCAAAGAGCTGCTACCAGCGAATGTAACGCGTAATGAAGTGACCGCAGCCCTTCTTGACTCATTAGCTCAAGCGTTGCCTGTTTTCGAAGTGGAAGGTTTTTCAGCTTTTGAGGACGAATGGCGCTTGTTTGATTGTCTTGTTAATCAGGAGGTTGATCTGCATATTGGTTCGCAGGTGGTTCCAGGGATTGCTAGAGGGGTTGATGCGACCGGCGCGCTGTTGATAGAGCAGAGTGGAGGCATAAAAAGCTACCGGGGTGGTGAGGTAAGTGTGCGAGCAAAATTAAAGCATGATTCTTGAAATTGATGTTGGTAATACACGGTTGAAGTGGCGGGTGTTAGCTGCTGATTTTGTTTGTCTGGAAAGAGGTGGTAGTACTGGTGAGTTGGCTTTCTTGGCTGAGCTGTACAACCGCTTTCCCGCTGTCAAGCGTGCGCGTATCGCCTGCGTTGCCAGAGACTCCGTTGTTGACGAGCTTGGTGAGGCTATTTCAGTCTTATGGGGGATACCTGTTTGGGTGGCAGCCACAAAAAGAACTCATGCTGGGTTGCAGGTTGCTTACAAGGACCCGTCTAGGCTCGGAGTTGATCGATGGTTAGCAATGTTGGCTGCGTACAAAAAAGCGATAGGTGCTGTATGTGTCGTTGATTGTGGTAGTGCTATTACTGTCGACTGGGTCGATTCGGCGGGGATGCACCAGGGGGGCTATATTGTGCCTGGAATCGAAATGCAGAAAAAAATGCTACTAAAAGCTACAGGTCAGATTCGATTAGAGCAACCTGTTAAGGATCGTGATCTTTCCTGGGGTTGTAGTACTGAAGAGGCAGTGAATTTTGGAGTGTTGCGGCAGGTAGCCAGCTTTATCGACGGTATTGTTACAGAGCTGAGCGACACAGGTGACGCGCCAACATTTTTTATCGCAGGTGGTGATGCTGAAGTATTGCTGTCAGTGATGACGACTTCAAAAAAGTTTAAATGCTGTCCTGAATTGGTGATGGACGGCCTGGAGGTTGCGGATGACCTGTCAGTTCTATAGATGTATATCTGAGGGTTAAGCCAGGTTTATGCGTTGGGTTTGTTACGGGCTAATAATAATCAATGTCGCTTTTTTTGCTTGGCAGGCTTTGCTGGTGAATGATGAAAGCCTTATGCGAGGTGCGAAGGAAGCTTTGCCGGAAGGGCTGGCTTCGATTCGCTTGTTAAATGAGCTGGGCGATCAAGCTGATATGCAGCTTGAGGTGAGAGCTGACGCTCAGGCATGTGATGTTTATGGGCCATTCTTTTCTGATTTAGAGGCTAAGGCTTTTTTGCGTGCGGTGAATGCTTTTGACCTAATTGGTGTAGTGGTTGAGGAGCAGGTGAAATTAAAGCCCTACTACCGGCTTTACATTCAGGTTCAAGGAAGCCGCCAAAAAGCACAGGCGTTGATTAATCGGCTTCGCGGTTACCAATTAAATGCTGAATTAGTTTCCGAAGGTGATTTGCGTTGGACGATAAGCTTGGGTGACTTTGAGTCACAGGATGAGATTGCTCGGCTTCGAAAAAAATTATTAATTCATGGAATTGAAGTAGCGGTTTTAGATAAATCTCGTGATTACCAGCAGTTTTGGGTTTATCTCAACCCCGGTAGTGCCGCGCATTTGACCGGTTCTCTGCAAGAAAAGCTGATAGAAAAATTCCCTGACATATTTCATCAGCAAAAAAACTGTAAACCTGTTGCGTCGGGTGAATAGTTCGCATATTATTGCGCACCTAAATTTGTGAAGCAAAGCCTCCTTAGCTCAGTTGGTAGAGCAACTGACTTGTAATCAGTAGGTCATCCGTTCGACTCGGATAGGGGGCTCCACACAAATTTGGCGTGTTAACGGTCTTGATGGCTCGTTGGTACAGATTGATATGTGCGGGAGGGGTTCCCGAGTGGCCAAAGGGATCAGACTGTAAATCTGACGGCTCAGCCTTCGGAGGTTCGAATCCTCCCCCCTCCACCATATTAAAATATAGAGGATAGATGACTCGTAATGGCTGTGCTTGGTTG
>LUKI01000126.1 GCA_001593685.1 Gammaproteobacteria bacterium F7 | reverse complement strand
ACTTATTGCAGAGCAGAGTAGCGAACAAACCGCCGCACTCACCGACCGCGCCTTTAGCCGACTGTTTTTGATGAGTGTTGCCATCATCGGTCTCACAGCATTGGCTTTGCTCGGTTACGCAAACTGGCTTACCTGGCGTATTCGGCGTCTGCACCAGTCAACACAGCAGGCCCTGGCCGATCAGGACAAGCTGATTGCTGATCATTCCACCAGTCGTGCCAATGACGAAATTGACCAGCTCACCCATAGCTATGCCGAGCTGATGAAGCGCATTCATGAATATACCGATTATTTACAAACACTGGCGCGTAAATTATCCCACGAATTACGCACACCACTGGCGATTATCCACTCATCACTGGACAACCTATCCAATCAGCCTCTGGACGAGAAAAGCCAGGTTTATCAACAGCGCGCAAAGGACGGTGCTCTGCGCCTGGGCAGCATTATCAGCGCCATGAGTGAGGCTCGCCGTGTTGAGGAAAGCATTGAGCAGGCTGAATTAGAACCTGTGAATATCGCTGCACTGCTAGAGGAAATCACCGCCGCCTATCGCGACTCCTATCCAACAAGCCACTTTACGCTGACTGGCATTGAACCAGGCATGACTGATCGCCCGGAAAACACGCTGCTGGCGGCACCGGAGTTATTGGTACAAATGCTCGATAAACTCATCGACAACGCCAGTAGCTTTACGCCACCGAACGGCAAAATTGAAATCACCTATCAAGCCAGCAGCGATACCATTGGCATCGATATCAGCAATGACGGCCCACTGCTACCGGAGGCGATGCAAAGCCAGCTGTTTGATAACCTGGTGTCGGTACGTGAGGCCAGCGGCGACAAGCCTCACCTCGGCCTCGGACTGTATATCGTTGATTTAATTGTGAAGTTTCACGGTGGCGATATCAGCGCTAACAATTGCAGTGATAAGTCCGGCGTTATTTTTAGTGTGCGCCTACCACGTAGAGAGATCGCTATTTTATAACCTGAGAGCCTGGCTTGATCGTTATTTGATTCGCTGACAGCGTTAACGCGAAATTTCTACTGGTGCAAAAAGCTCAAGCCTATAAAAAAGCCCGGCAAACGCCGGGCCAACATGGTGCATTGATGGTCTCGCTAATATCAAGGCATCGCCGTCTGTACGAAGTCCTGCTGCTGATTTTGGGCTGGGTTGGACAACTCCACCTTCACCACCCGCTCCAAGGCATAATCGTCATAATCACCCAAGGTTGCCTGCGACTGATTCGCACCGTGCGAATGAATGGTAAAGCGCTCAGGAGCAACACCCTTGGTGATCAAAAAGTCCTGCACCACCTGCACACGTTTTGCAGAGAGCTTCTGATTATAGTTTGCATCACCGCGAGGGTCTGCGTACCCATCAAGTCGGACCATGAGCTTCGGCTGCTCCAGCAACAGGCTGGCCAGCAGGCTCATTTTCAACTGGGCTGGCAGCGTAAGTTCACTGGCGCCAGTTTTAAATAACAACTCCAGCTGTAATTGTTGTAAGGCAAACTGCTGATAGTCATTGCTGGCCTCTTCGGAAGCTGCCAGTTTTTGCGATAACAGATCCGCTTCAGCTCTAGCATCGGCCAATTCACTCTCAACGCTCTCCACCTGATCGGCAGTAGCCACCTGTTCACCTAACCAACTACCCGCAAAGGCACCAATCAGTGCGCCAAGCGGACCTCCGGCTAAAGCGCCTGTGGCAACCGTCCCCAAAACAACACCACTTTGCTTGGTTTCATCGCTGATTTCCCACGCTGAGGCACTGGTACTTGCCGTTATGCCAGCAGTTAAAAGAGAGCAAATTAAAATTGATTTTTTCATTACATTATCCTGTTCGGCTTATTTAACATCGAAATGAATTAAACAGGACAAATCGGGCTCAGAAGAGGGTAATTGCGGCAAACCGATGGGCAATAATGATCAATTATGGCGCTATCAAAGACGGCTTTTAGGTAAGTCTTTCTCCGTTATTGATGAGCAAGCGGGTATCGACAAGCTCCATTAACCACGTGAGCAGGTAACTTAGCAGCCTGTTAAAACATTGATAGCGATCAAGGCCACCGTTGATAGCAGCGGTATGCTTAACAAATGAGTTTTGACACTATTTTTGACGCCAGCTACAAGCGTATTCTCAGCGAAAACAAAAACGGCTGTGGCTTCTTTGACGCCTTTTATCAACGTTTTCTTGCGAGCGATCAACACATAGCCGAACGCTTTGCCAACACCGATATGGCTATCCAGCAACGTATGTTAAAAAAATCCTTTTATAGTTTGTTTGCCTTCTATGCCAGCGGCCAGGCTGACGATGCCATACGTCGCATCGCCGAAAAGCACAACCAGTTCAACCTAAACATAAAGCCAGAATTTTATGACCTATGGTTAGAATGTCTGATTGCAACACTCAAAGATTACGACGATCAGTTCTGTGATGATATTGAGCTGGCCTGGCGCCTGGTGATGACACCGGGCATTACCTATATGAAATTCAAATACGACAAACGCTTTTAAGCCGCCACTCAAACAAGCCAAAAAGCACCTGGCAGCGACGATAATTAGTCAGCAAACTGATAGCGATTCACATAAGGACAAATTGATTTCCTTTTTGTCAGTGCTAAGCTCTAAATACCTAGCAAAATAACTAGCTGCAACCAATTGCCGCCACCCGCAATGAATAAATTATTAGCTGCAATGATGCTGTGCTTATTAGCACCTCTCCCGGCTTCCGCAGAAGTCGACCCCCACCTTTACGGCTGTTATTTTTCACAAGCTAGAGAACCGGGAGAATGGGTAACATCAACAGCAGCACTACTGATTGAGAAAGCCCCCAAAGGAATTTTGATTCATGGTAGTGTCTCAAGCGGGAAAAACAGCTGGATTAGTACGCCAGATGGCGAATCACCCGTGCTATTAAAACAAATCGCCGATCGCCG
>LUKI01000125.1 GCA_001593685.1 Gammaproteobacteria bacterium F7 | reverse complement strand
CACCTTTATAGGGCCCCAGCGCACTATTAAAACCCACTCGAAAACCACGATTAATCTCAACTTCTCCGCGGTCATTCTGCCAAGGCACACGGAAGATAATCTGCCTCTCTGGCTCGCAAATGCGCTCAATGATCTTGTGTTCGGCATATTCAGGGTGACGCTGCAGCGCCGGTCCCAACGTTTCAACAACCTCTTTCACGGCCTGATGAAACTCGAGCTCACCCGGATTACGCAAAATAATGTTCTCAAAAATACGATCAATCCTGTCTTTCATAGTAGGCTTTTCTGCTCCGTTTGGTCCGCTCTATATTTAATCGCTTTCTGGTTCTCATCAGTAGCGCAAAGCCCTATAGGCTTGCGCTCGATGTGATCGTGATCGATCTGTGACTAGTAACGGTACTGTCGATTTCACCCCGGCAACACGGCCGAAACAAGCCTCAATCAGGTTAATTGTTCGCGGCCCACCATCAAGCCGCTGAGTGAGAGGTGTAACACTGGGTAAATTGACAGGATTAAGGGCTCCGATCCAAAAAAACCGTGGTATTTAAGCTCACCAAAAATGACCGTCGTAGTAGCGGTCATACGCCGTGTTTTCCAACCTCTTTTGAGTCAGGCTGCATTACGCGAGTTAGACGTGTCAGGTTTCGAACACGCCACACCGCTACAGACCTCTCTCCCGATGAAAGCAAACCGCGATACGACAAACACTTGCTTGCTGATGAAGAGGTGCCAAGTGAGGCGGCGTGTGACCGCGGCTGTTTTAAATACCACTGCGCAATCGGCCTGGTTATAACGCCCTTACTCCCACTCAATCGTCGCAGGCGGCTTAGAGGAGATATCATAAGTCACACGCGAAATACCCTTCACCTCATTAATAATACGGCTCGATACCTTTTCCAGCAGTTCGTAAGGCAAGTGCGCCCAACGCGCCGTCATGAAGTCAATGGTTTCTACGGCGCGAATGGCCACAACATATTCGTACTGTCGCTGGTCGCCTACTACACCTACAGACTTAACCGGCAAAAATACCGTAAAGGCCTGACTGGTTTTATGGTAATAATCGAAGTTATGCAGCTCTTCAATGAAGATCGCGTCCGCTTCGCGCAGGATGTCCGCATATTCCTTCTTAATTTCACCCAGAATACGCACCCCTAAACCCGGCCCCGGGAACGGATGGCGATACACCATATCGTAGGGAAGACCCAGCTCCAGACCAATTTTACGCACTTCATCTTTAAACAGTTCACGCAGTGGCTCAACCAGGCCCAGCTTCATATCTTCCGGTAAACCACCCACATTGTGGTGGGACTTGATCACGTGCGCCTTGCCCGTTTTTGCGGCGGCTGATTCGATCACATCCGGATAAATAGTACCCTGTGCCAACCATTTCACATTATCAATTTTGCCGGACTCTTCATCGAACACTTCGATAAAGGTATTACCAATAATTTTACGCTTCTTCTCAGGATCGTTTTCGCCCTTCAGTCGGCTCAGGAACAACTCTTCAGCGTCGGCCCGAATTACACGGACCCCCATGTTCTTACCGAACATGTCCATCACCTGATCGCCTTCATTCTTACGAAGCAGGCCGTTATCAACAAACACACAGGTCAGCTGATCACCAATCGCTCTGTGAAGCAGCGCAGCAACCACCGAGGAGTCAACGCCACCAGACAGGCCTAGTAGCACATGATCGGTACCCACCTGCTTGCGCACAGTGTCGATAGCATCTTCAATAATTTGAGCCGGCGTCCACAGACCTTCGCAACCGGCAATGTTTTTCACAAAATGCTCCAGCAAACGCAAACCTTGCAGGGTGTGCGTCACTTCCGGGTGGAACTGTACACCGTAAAAAGCGCGAGAATCATCACACATACCGGCAATAGGTGCGCTACCAGTAGAGGCCATCACCTCAAACCCTTCCGGCAGCTGCGTCACTTTATCACCATGACTCATCCACACGTCCAGTAGCACATTACCCGCTTCATCCGTATGGTCAGCAATACCTTCCAGCAAACGGCTTGGCGTATCGACTTTAACCTGTGCGTAACCAAACTCGCGCTCGTTGGAGCTTTCCACCTTGCCGCCCAGCTGCTCAGCCATGGTTTGCATGCCATAACAGATACCTAGCACGGGCACCCCCAACTCAAACACCACCTGCGGTGCTCGCGGCGTGGTTGCTTCGGTCACTGACTCCGGGCCACCGGCTAACACAATCGCATTGGCATCAAAGGCGCGAATATCCGCTTCGGACATATCAAAGGCGTGCACTTCACTGTAAACACCGATCTCGCGTACACGACGCGCAATCAGCTGTGTGTACTGGGATCCGAAGTCAAGAATAAGAATGCGTTCAGCGTGAATGTTCTGGCTCATAGAAAAGTCTGCTTTATAAGTCGATAACTAAAAGCCCCTGCTAGCAGGGGCTTCGAACGTAGTATTTAGCGGATGCGTCTAGCGAATGCGGTAGTTAGGCGCTTCCTTGGTAATGGTCACATCATGTACGTGGCTTTCACTCATACCCGCATTGGTCACTCGGACAAACTCAGGCTTGGTACGCAGCTCAAGGATATTGTTACATCCAGTGTACCCCATGGTGGCTCGCACGCCGCCCATTAGCTGATGAACAATCGCCGCCATTGGGCCTTTACAGGGCACGCGTCCTTCAATGCCTTCCGGCACCAATTTTTCAACACCGGCATCCTTATCCTGGAAATAACGATCACTGGAACCATTCGATTGTCCCATGGCGCCCAATGACCCCATACCCCGGTAAGCCTTAAAAGCACGCCCTTGATAGAGCTCAACTTCTCCTGGTGCCTCATCGGTACCAGCCAACAGGCCGCCCACCATAATGGCGGAAGCACCCGCTACTAATGCCTTGGAGAGGTCACCGGAAAACCGGATACCGCCATCTGCGATCAACGGAACACCTGTGCCTTCCAACGCTGCCGCCACATTTGCAACCGCTGTAATCTGTGGCACACCAATACCGGTAACAATACGAGTCGTACAAATAGAGCCTGGG
>LUKI01000124.1 GCA_001593685.1 Gammaproteobacteria bacterium F7 | reverse complement strand
ATCGTGACGCGGCTTTTGCTGCTGCCCAGTACCTCATGGATATACTGAAAACCAAGGCTCCTTTTTGGAAGCGCGAACAGCGACCTGACGGTGATAAGTGGCTGGATGCAAAAGTATCCGATGATGAGAGGGCAACGAGATGGCATTGATTGACGGCTTTGGCCGAGAGATTACCTATCTTCGGATGTCGGTAACTGACCGTTGCGATTTTCGGTGCGTTTACTGTATGGCTGAAGAAATGGAATTTCTTCCTCGCGCCCGGGTTTTGACGTTAGAAGAGATGACGGAAATTGGTACTGCTTTTGTTGAGCTGGGTATTGAGAAAATTCGTTTGACCGGCGGTGAGCCTTTGATTCGACGTAATATGGAAAGCATGGTTGAGTCGCTTGGGCAGCTGGACGGGTTGAAAGAGTTAACCATTACTACGAATGGTTCACAGTTAGAACAAAAAGCTCAGCAATTACGCGATGCCGGTATCAAGCGTCTTAACGTGAGTCTGGATAGTTTGGATGAGGATAAATTCAAGCGACTGACGCGCACTGGCGATTTAAATACGGTTTTAAAAGGAATTGAAGCAGCAAAAAACGCAGGATTCGAGCGTATTAAGTTAAATGCTGTTATCCTTAAGGGCCGCAACGATAACGAAGTTATCGATTTGCTGGATTACGTGCTAGAAAATGGCCTGGATATTTCCTATATCGAAGAAATGCCACTTGGCCAGATCAGTGAACATGACCGAGGTTTATCCTTCTGTTCCAGTGCGGAGCTGCGTGAACTGATCGCTGAAAAATATGAATTACTGCCTTCATCGGAAGTGACTTCGGGTCCCTCCCGGTATTGGCGTATACCCGGATATGAATCTCGCATTGGCTTTATATCGCCACATAGCGAGAACTTCTGTGACAGCTGCAACCGCATACGGTTAACCGTAGAGGGGCGGCTGTTGCTGTGTCTGGGCAATGAACACTCGGTGGACTTGCGTGCTGTGCTACGCAGATACCCTGGTGAAAGAGAACGCTTGAAACAGGCGATTGTTGATGCAATGACAATCAAGCCCGAGCGCCATTATTTTGATTTGGATGAGGAACCTCAGATACTGCGGTTTATGAATGCTACCGGGGGATAAGAGTGGTAGCGTTCTGTGGTTGAACGGCAATAGGCTGAATTTCGTGTCCGGCAAAGTAAATAACTATAAATGCACATAAGAAAATCATGGTAATTTTTTATGAGTGAAGATTCGAAGCGGTTGCACCCTGGTAAAGGGAGCAAGAAGAAGGGAAGAATTATTGATCGTGGTCGTCAGGTAAAACCTGAAGCACTACAGGAAGTACGTGAACTGTTGGGAGACAAATCACGTCAGCGGGATTTATTGATTGAGCACTTGCATCTGATTCAAGATAAGTTTGGTCATATTTCAGCAGCACATCTAGCAGCTCTGGCTCAGGAAATGGTTCTGCCACAGGCTGAAGTGTATGAAGTGGCGACCTTCTACGCGCACTTTGATGTGATTAAAGAAGGCGAAACGGCTCCACCAGCAGTCACGATTCGTGTATGTGACAGCCTGAGCTGTCAGCTGCGCGGAGCTGACCAACTGAAAGAAGCGCTGGAAGCTAAAGTTGATCCTGCCCAGGTTCGCGTTGTAAACGCACCTTGCATGGGGCGCTGTGATACTGCACCGGTTGCTGAAGTGGGTCACCGTCACGTTGATAACGCGACAGTTGATTCAATTGTGCAGGTTGTTGAAGCCAAAGATTTCCACGCTCAAATCCCTGAGTCTATTAGCTACGAAACTTACACTGCTGAAGGTGGCTTTGCGCTGCTGAAAGATGTGAAAGCCGGTAACCGTACCTACGAAGAGTTGAGCACGATTCTGAGTGATTCAGGTTTGCGTGGTTTGGGCGGTGCGGGTTTCCCAACTGCTCTGAAATGGAAGTTTGTCCGTCAGGAAGAGGGTCCTCGTTTGATGGCCATCAACGGTGACGAAGGCGAGCCCGGTACCTTTAAAGATCGCTTCTACCTGGAAAGTGATCCATTCCGCTTCCTGGAAGGCATGTTGATTGGCGCCTGGGCTGTTGAGGCTGAAGGTGTTTACATTTACCTGCGTGATGAATATCCAGCGGCTCGTGAAATCGTCACTAAAGCGATTGCACGGATTGAAGCTGAAGGCCTGGTTGAACCTGGCTTTATTCATCTGCGTCGTGGTGCCGGTGCCTACATCTGTGGTGAAGAGTCGGCCATGATTGAGTCTCTGGAAGGCAAGCGTGGTTACCCGCGTCAGCGTCCTCCCTATGTGGCACAGGTTGGTTTATTCAATCGCCCGACGTTGGTTAATAACGTTGAGACGGTTTTCTGGTTACGTGACATTGTTGAGAAAGGTGCCGACTGGTTCTCTTCTCATGGTGCTAACGGCCGTAAAGGTCTACGCAGCTACTCAGTATCTGGCCGTGTTAAAAACCCGGGTGTTAAATTGGCACCTGCGGGCACCAGCATGAACGAGCTGATTGAAAATTACTGTGGTGGCATGGAAGACGGTCACACCTTCAAGGGCTATCTGCCTGGTGGTGCGTCCGGTGGTATTCTGCCAGCCAGCAAAGGCGATCTGCCTTTGGACTTCGGCACACTTGAAGAGTACGGCTGTTTCATCGGTTCTGCAGCAGTCGTTGTGCTGTCCGATAAAGATGACATGAAAGACGTTGCACTTAACCTGATGAAGTTCTTCGAAGACGAGAGCTGCGGTCAATGTACGCCATGTCGTTCCGGTACGGAGAAAACGGTTAAGCTGATTGAAGAAGGTAACTGGGATCTGGATCTGTTGGCCGACCTGAGTATGGTCATGGGTAGCGCATCCATCTGTGGTTTGGGGCAAGCAGCTGCCAACCCGGTTAACTCCGTAATTAACTACTTCAAAGACGACGTCATCGCGCGAGGATAAGACAATGGGTGGATCATTAAATACCGTTAAATTTTTCCTTGATGGCGCTGAAGTTGAAGCGCTGGAAGGCGAAACCATTTGGCAGGCTGCAAAGCGCCATAACGAAAACATTCCTCATCTGTGTTACTCACCAGAGCCGGGCTACGAGCCAAGCGGTAACTGC
>LUKI01000123.1 GCA_001593685.1 Gammaproteobacteria bacterium F7 | reverse complement strand
ATAAATCGCCCACCAGCGGTTTGATGAGCGTCGATTTCCCTGCGCCATTCGGACCAAGCAGGCCTATCCGGCTACCAGGGTTAACGCTTAAGGTAACGTCAGCAAGAATCTCTTTTTCGTCGTAGCCCAAACTGGCTTTTTCTAAATACAGCAACGGCGTTGAAGGCTTTGGCGGCTCCGAAAACTCAAAGTGGAACGGCGAATCAATATGTGCCGGCGCAATTTCTTCCATCCGCTCCAGTGCTTTTACCCGACTCTGCGCCTGTTTGGCTTTGGTCGCCTTGGCTTTGAAGCGATCAACGAAGCGTTGCAAATGCGCACGCTCGGCCTGTTGTTTCTCATAATTAGCCTGTTGTTGCGCCATGCGCTCGGCATGCTGCCGCTCATAGGCGGAATAATTGCCTTTGTAATAATGAATTTGATGCTGATAAAGGCGTGCGATATGTGTGGCAACCGAATCCAGAAAATCTCGGTCGTGGGAGATCAATAGCAACGTGCCCTGATAACGCAGTAGCCACTGTTCCAGCCATACAGTCGCATCTAAGTCGAGGTGGTTAGTCGGCTCATCAAGCAACATCAAGTCCGAAGGGCACATCAATGCCTGGGCCAAATTAAGGCGAATACGCCAGCCACCGGAAAACTCGCTCACGGCACGCAAATAATCTTCAGGAGCAAATCCCAATCCATTCAATAGCTGCTGAGCCCGGCTGGGAGCACTGTGTCCATCAATGGCATCTAACTTATCGAAGGCGTGCGCCAGAGCATTGTTATCCTCATTGGCCTGTGCCGCTTCAATATTTGCCTGAGTTTCGCGTAACTCGGTATCCCCGTCGAGCACATAATCCAAGGCTGTACGATCACTGTGCGCCACCTCCTGCGCCATGTGTGAAATACGCAGCTGCTTTGGCAAAATCACATCACCATGATCTGAATGCAGCCCTCCCAGAAACAACTGAAAAAGGCTCGATTTGCCGGTACCGTTGGCACCAATCACACCGACACGCTGCCCAGCGTGAACAAGCAGGTTCGCTTTTTCCAGCAGTGGTTTATTACCGCGCTGCAGGCTGACTTCATTAAGACCAATCATTTAATTATTACTACTCTATTTGTCAGAAGGAGATTTCGAATACATTTTGATGAGGGTACAGGGATCATTATCGAGATTACCTTGACTACCATGCAGACGCATTAGTTGTGCGGCCAACCCCGTCATAGGCGTAGCTGCGTCGCGGCTTTTGGAAAGCCCAACCCCCATATCCAGATCCTTCAGCAAGGTTTTGACGTGCCAGGTCACCGCATCAAAGTCTTCAGCGGCCATACGCGACCCGGTAATTTGCAGCGGCGTTGAATCAGCAAAGCCGCCCTTTAGCGCTTCAGGAATCAATGTCGCATCAACACCATTTTTCTTGGCTAATGCCAGCACCTCCGCCATCACCATCACGTTGCAACTGACAATCATCTGGTTGCAGACTTTAGTCACCTGCCCGCTACCAACGGGCCCCATCCGGGTAACACGAGCAGACAGCGGCGCCAAAACTGGGCGCAGGTTTTCAATCGTCGCTTCGTTACCACCGGCCATAATCGCCAGCGTGCCCGCTGTCGCACCAGCCACACCACCAGACACCGGGGCATCAACCCACTCCATGCCACATTGAGCCTGTAACTTTTCAGAAAATTCGCGAGTAGCATCTGGCTCAATACTGGAAAAATCAACGAGAGTCTTTCCCGCTGCACCGCTGGCCGCAACACCTTCCTCACCAAAGACCACAGCCTTAACAGCATCGGTATTGCTTACACAGGTCATGATAAGATCCGACGCACTGACCAGATCGGCAATCGAAACTTGAGCAACCGCCCCCTTTTCAACCACAGCCGCCATTTTATCGGCACTACGATTCCAAACATTGACGGTAAAACCAGCCTCAAGCAAACGCGAGGTCATCGGTGTTCCCATCAACCCAAGACCAATAAAACCAATGCGTAGTGACTGCTCACTCATAACAAAAACCCTAACGAATTAAAGTGGCGGGTATTCTAACAGAGTTAAGGCAGGCATCCTGTTCGAGGGGCGAATCTTTTATAGCTCAGAGACAACGGTTGTCGTCAGGGCAAAATAGCAGGCTGAGCGCCCCACGACTTAAGAAAGGAATCTTGGCAGGTGCCGCTTGCGCTCAACATGACAAAAGCTAATCCGCTGTCATTCGATACCAAAGCAGGCCTAACAGTTCGTGCAACATCCAGGTGCTATCCTGCAAGCTACTCACATTGGGAATATAGTCTCCAACCAATCCGCCAGCTGGATTTGACGTTTTAAACTGAGTCGGCGCGGCCATCACATCAAAACCCGCGCGCTCGAAACTATAAAGGGCTCTGGGCATATGCCAGGCGTGGGTTACCAACAGTATTTTTTGAACACCATCGGCATCGGTCAACTCACGAGAATATTTTGCATTTTCCCAGGTAGTTCGGCTTCGGGGTTCCTGCCAGGTTGCCTTAACCAAAAACTCTTCCTCGAGCACCCGGGCCATGAACTCAGCCTCGGGCACAAAATCATCCAGCCAGGCACCACCCGTGACCAGAAGCGGCAAGCCCGTTTTGCGATGCAAATAGGCGCCATAACGTAATCGCACCAATCCCATCGGTTTAGCCGTATCTTCACCACCATATTCAGGTGCGGCGCGATAACGCCCGGAGCCCAACACAACAATGGCCTGATAATCTTCAACTTTAATACTTTGCCAGTCCAGCGCGGGATAACGCTCCAGCTGTTTACCCAGCGTATAGGACACCATAGGCACGCTGAGCAATAACAGTGTTAACAGCGAAAAACTAATAAGCAGTGTTTTTAAAACCGGGTGACGCCGCAAAAATAATAACGCGAACACCACACCGAGAATATTGCCAAGCGGCGGCATTACCATCGCCTTTAGAATGGCGCGGATTAACATTTCATCCATGGAAGGAAAACGCTCTGCTAATTGTGGCTACTTCGAAGGAAGCGGTCCCCTCCGCACTCAGCACAGCTCATTAAAAAGCCCGGCTTAATAAATTCCTGCTCTTCATCACAATTTGTACAAACAAAGGTGCCAGCCACCACATACTCGCCACTGGCGTAGACCTCTTCATCATGTTCGTCGAGCTCATCTTCAAGCCGTTGTTGCTCAAGCACTGACTTATCAGCCACCTGTTGCAGCAGGCTTTGCAGCTTGTTTTCTAACAGGGCCATGTCAAATTTGAGCCACTCAGCCAGCCCCTTACCCGT
>LUKI01000122.1 GCA_001593685.1 Gammaproteobacteria bacterium F7 | reverse complement strand
GCCTGGAAATGCACCATACCGGCCGCCATTTGCCGGACACAACGTAGCAGACTCCGCTGCTGCAACGAACTAAAACCAAAGGTTAACCGAACGACCCGATCAACATTTTGCATTAAATCCTGTTCCGCCCCAGGACAATCAACATCCAAGACCGGAACTATTTCGCGGGAAAAGTCAGCGGCATCATCCGCTCCCTCAAGAACCGCCAAAAACCGCTGTATAAAGTGCAACTTCTGCCCCGTCATTAATGTCGCATCATCCTCGATAGTATCGATGATTCGACACAGCAGGTAGGCATTGCCGGTTACCAGCTCAAGGTCACCGGGCAACTGAGGAATGGTTAAGGCGAAGGTGCGAGACACACCCTGAAGAATATACTGCTGGTACTGTTGATCCGTAAAGCTGGCGCTATCCTGCGCCTGCCACTCAGGCACGAGCACCCACTCGACCGACTATAATCATCGAGCGCGATAGACAATAATCAGGAGCTTGGCTGATAAGTGCTTTTGACATAGTTGTCGATAATGGCCTGAAACTCATCAGCGATATGATCACCTTTGAGGGTAACATCACGCTTGCCATCAATATAAACCGGCGCCACTGGCCGCTCACCCGTACCTGGCAGGCTGATACCGATATTGGCATGCTCACTTTCACCGGGACCGTTAACCACACAGCCCATGACCGCAACAGTCATCTCTTCAACACCGGAGTATTGGCTTTTCCAAACCGGCATTTGATTACGCAGGTAAGCCTGGATATCTTCAGCCAACTGCTGGAAGTAAGTACTGGTGGTGCGACCGCAGCCCGGACAGGAGGTTACCAGCGGCGTAAAGGCACGAAACCCCATGGTCTGCAGAATTTCCTGCGCCACCACCACCTCTTTGCAGCGGTCACCGCCGGGTTCAGGTGTCAGAGAAATACGAATCGTATCGCCAATCCCCTCTTGAAGTAACACCGCCAGTGCAGCGGTGGAAGCAACAATCCCTTTAGAGCCCAAGCCTGCTTCGGTTAAACCCAGGTGCAACGCATAATCGCTACGAGCAGCCAGTTCACGATAGACCGTAATTAAATCCTGCACGGAACTGGTTTTACAGGAGATCAATATGCGGTCATGGCCTAGACCAATCTTTTCCGCTTCCTGCGCGCTCTGCAGGGCCGAAGTAATCAGCGTGTCGCGCTGGATCTCCGCCAGCGAACGGGGGTTGCCCTGCGCAGCGTTTTCATCGAGCATTTTCGCCAGCAACGGCTGATCCATACTACCCCAATTAACACCAATACGAATCGGCTTATCGTAACGGCAAGCCGTCTCAATCATGGTAGCAAACTGCTCGTCACGCTTTTTACCGCGTCCGACATTACCCGGATTAATACGATACTTTGCCAGCGCCTCAGCGCACTCTGGATAACGGCTCAACAGCTTGTGGCCGTTAAAGTGGAAATCGCCAACCAGTGGCACATCAATATTTTGCGCTAAAAGTTGATCACGAATATGCGGTACAGCCTGCGCCGATTCTTCGTTATTGACGGTAATACGAACCAGCTCAGAACCCGCCTGAGCGAGCTCAGCAACCTGCGCCACAGTACTCGCCACATCAGCCGTGTCAGTATTGGTCATGGATTGCACAATCACCGGCGCTCCACCACCAACCAGCACATTACCGATGCGAACACCGGTACGTTGTATCTTAGCCTTTTGAGCCGTCATCACTTTTAAAGCAGCCTTTTAGCAGGTTATTGAAATTCATTCGGGCGAACACCAAGCAAAGCAAAGTCATCCAAAACGCACCGTCATATTGGGTAATATGAGCAACTTAAGGATGACTTATACGCCATTACATGTCGCACGAGTAGAGCTTCTAGGCAAATGGATGGCGCAAGGTAATGGTTTCTGCGCGATCCGGACCGGTGGAAATAATATCAATCGGCACACCCAGCTTCTCTTCAACATACTTGATATAAGCTCGCGCATTGGCGGGCAGCTCTTCCAGCGTTTTAGCGCCGATCGTCGACTCTGTCCAACCGGGCAGGTCTTCATAAACAGGGGTGATATCAGCGATGCTATCAGCACTAAATCCGCCGCTACCCTGCCCCTCATAACCCGTACAAACACGAATAGTTTCCAGACCATCCAACACATCCAGTTTGGTAAAGCACACACCGGACACACTGTTCACTTGGATGGAGTGTTTCAAAGCCACCAGGTCCAGCCAGCCACAACGGCGATCACGAGTCGTTGCACCCACCTCATGGCCCTTAACCGCCAGATGCTCACCAATATCATCAAACAGTTCGGTTGGGAATGGGCCTGAACCAACACGGGTCGTGTAGGCTTTAGTAATACCCAGCACGTAATCCAAATAAAGAGGACCCACACCACTACCAGTACTTGTGCCACCAGCCGTTGTGTTTGATGACGTTACGTATGGGTAAGTACCGTGATCAATATCCAGCAATGAACCTTGGGCACCTTCAAACATGATGCCTCGACCTTCTTCGCGATACTGATGAAGAATGCTTGTCACATCGGCCATCATCGGCTTCAGCTCTTCAGCCTGCGCCAACGCTTCATCCAGAACCGTTTGATAATCCACCGCATCGGTTTTGTAATACTGCGTCAGTGCAAAGTTATGGTATTCCATCACCTCTTTCAGCTGCTCAGCAAAACGCTCTGGATTCATCAAATCATCCAGCCGTAATCCACGTCGGGCTACTTTATCTTCATAAGCTGGACCAATACCACGACCAGTGGTACCAATCTTAGCCGCACCACGGGCACGCTCACGCGCCTGATCCAGGGCTATATGGTAGGGCAGAATCAACGGACAGCCGCCACTTAAACGCAGTCGCTCACGAACCGGCACACCCTTCGCCTCAAGCTCAGCCATTTCTTTCAACAAAGCCGTTGGCGATAACACAACACCATTACCAATCAGGCACAGCACGTTATCACGTAAAATACCGGAAGGAATCAGGTGCAGAACGGTTTTCTCACCCTCAATTACCAACGTATGACCGGCGTTATGACCACCCTGGAAGCGAACAACCGCTTCAGCCTGGTCAGTCAGCAGATCAACAATTTTACCTTTACCCTCATCACCCCACTGGGTGCCCAGTACAACAACGTTGTTACCCATTGCAAACGCTCTTTAGCAAGTTAAATATCTTCAACGACCCACTGGCCGTCTTTTTGAATAATGTGTTGGCTAGCTTGATGCTGCCCTTCCTGACTAACATCGCCAGCCAGCGAACGAACCACCACATGGCCCGCTTCACGTAAACTGCGAATCAAACTCAGCAGCGGCGCTTCATACCCTTCTGGCGCTATAACCACTGCAGCTTCTTCAGCATCAGTCGTCACCACTTCAATC
>LUKI01000121.1 GCA_001593685.1 Gammaproteobacteria bacterium F7 | reverse complement strand
GCTCAGAGGTTGGCCTTGTGATGCAGGCCGCGGAGAAACTACAGGGCGAAGGTGTTGCCGTGCGTGTTGTTTCCATGCCTAGCACTGACGTGTTTGATGCTCAGGATGCGGCTTATCGTGAAAGCGTATTGCCAGCCAGCGTATCAGCCCGAGTAGCCGTTGAAGCGTTGCATGCGGATTACTGGTATAAGTATGTGGGCCTGAATGGTCGTATTATCGGCATGACCAGCTTCGGCGAGTCTGCGCCGGGCGGCGAACTAATGGCGCACTTTGGCTTTACCGCTGATAACGTAGCTGCAGCGGTTCGCGAACTAGTATAAAGATGGCTTACCGCATTGCCGTTAATGGTTATGGCCGTATTGGCCGTTGTGTGCTGCGTGCGCTGTATGAATCGCCGCACTGCGATGGCCTGCAGCTTGTTGCCATTAATGAGCCCGCGGATCTGGAAACCATCGTCCATTTGACTAAATATGACTCCACCCATGGCCGTTTTGCCGGCCAGGTGGAGGCGCTGGGTGATGGTCTGCGGGTTAATGGCGATGATATCCGTGTTACCCATGAGACTGAGTTGGATCATTTGCCCTGGGAAGAGCTGGATATTGACCTGGTACTGGAGTGCTCCGGGGTCTTTTCAGATCGCGCTGCGGGCGAGCAACACCTGAAGCAGGGCGCAAGGCGAGTACTGTTTTCCCATCCGGCGGAACCCGATGTGGATGCCACCATTGTTTATGGGATTAACCACCAAAGCCTGAAACCAGAAGACCGCATTATTTCCAACGCCTCCTGTACCACCAACTGTATTATTCCGGTGATTCAGTGTCTGGGTGAAGCCATTGGTATTGAATCCGGCCATATCACCACTATTCACTCGGCGATGAACGACCAGCCTGTGATTGATGCCTACCACCATACAGATCTACGCCGCACACGCAGTGCCAGCAGTTCAATTATCCCGGTGGAAACCGGTTTGGCGAAGGGGATTTCGCGTATCCTGCCGCAATATGCGGATAAGTTTATTGCTACCGCCATGCGGGTGCCGACAGTTAACGTCTCCATTATGGATTTGACCATGCTGATGTCACGGGATACCTCGGTGGACGAGGTCAATCAACTCTTGCAGGCAGCCGCAGAAAGCCAGCCCGGGGTGTTAGGGTTCACGAAAGAACTATTAGCCTCCTGTGACTTTAATCACGATCCCCGCTCCTCCATTGTTGATGGTAGTCAGACCGGTGTTAGTGACCGTCGATTGGTGAAAGTGATGGCTTGGTTTGATAACGAGTGGGGCTTTGCTAACCGTATGCTGGATGTTGCCTGTCAGTTAAAAAATCTTTAAGAATTGAGTTAAGAGAGAAACGCCATGAACGTATTAAAAATGACCGATTTGGATTTGGCTGGAAAACGTGTACTGATCCGTGAAGATCTCAACGTGCCGGTTAAAGATGGCAAGGTGACCAGTGATGCGCGTATTCGAGCTTCACTGCCGACCATTAAACATGCTCTGCAAGCCGGTGCCAAGGTGATTGTCATGTCTCACCTGGGACGCCCAAAGGAAGGTTTGAGCTGGCAGGAGCAGGAAGAGTTTTCCATGGCACCGGTAGCCGATCATTTGAGTGGGCTGTTGGGTAAGCCGGTGCGACTGGAGCGTGATTGGCTAAATGGTGTCGACGTTGCCGAAGGCGAAGTTGTGGTTGTTGAAAACGTACGTTTTAACACGGGAGAGAAGGCCAATGATGATGCCTTGTCACAGCAAATGGCCAAACTGTGTGACGTCTACGTGATGGATGCCTTTGGCACCGCGCACCGCGCCCAGGCATCGACCCATGGTGTTGGTAAATTTGCCCCGATCGCCTGCGCTGGCCCGCTGCTGGCGGGGGAGCTGGATGCCTTGGAGAAAGCTTTGTCTGAGCCTGCCCGCCCGATGGTTGCAATTGTCGGAGGTTCAAAGGTTTCAACTAAATTGACGGTGCTGGAGTCTCTGTCAGGTGTTGTGGATCAATTGATCGTTGGTGGTGGTATTGCCAATACCTTTTTGGCCGCGGCTGGACACCCGGTAGGTAAGTCGCTTTGTGAGCATGATTTAATTGCTGATGCGAAAGCCTTGATGGCAAAAACCAATGTGCCGATTCCGACAGATGTGGTGGTTGCCAAGGAGTTCAATGAGTCCGCTGAAGCTACCATTAAGGCAGCCGGGGATGTAGCTGAGGACGATATGATTCTGGATATTGGCCCGGATTCAGCGGCAGCGCTGGCCGACATGTTGAAAACTGCGCGGACAATAATCTGGAACGGCCCTGTGGGTGTATTTGAGATAGATCAGTTTGGCCATGGTACGGAAGTTTTATCACGCGCCATTGCTGACAGTGACGGTTTCTCCATTGCCGGTGGCGGCGATACACTGGCAGCGGTAGATAAGTACGGTATTGAACAGCAGGTCTCCTATATTTCAACGGGTGGAGGTGCTTTCCTCGAGTATGTTGAGGGTAAAAAACTGCCAGCTGTGGCTATGCTAGAGGACCGTGCTCAGCAAAACTAAGTCAGTTAAAGGCCTGAGTAATAAATATAAGCCGCAGTCTGGTTATCAGTCTGCGGTTTTTTTGTGGGTTTTTGCTATGCTGATTAAATGATTGCAGACGAGCAAAAAAAACAATATAGTATTTGTGTCATTATGGGCTTGATTTTAGTGACCAGTTTCCAGCGATGCGACATCGTTTTGGTTACCAGGTTGTTGATGGCTACCAATTGGCTACGCATTACTATCAGCCCAGTGACAAGCCGTGTGGTACGGTGCTCGCGTTACATGGTTACTTTGATCACAGTGGACTGTATCGGCATTTAATTGAATATTGCCTGCAACGAAACTATGCGCTGCTGACCTATGACCTGCCAGGGCATGGTCTCTCTACCGGGGGAGAAGGAGAGATTGATGACTTTCTTGAATATGTGCAGGTTTTGTCGCATTACGTTGGTTTAGCTAAGCGGTCACCAGGCCCCTTACATGTTGCAGGTAGCAGCACAGGCGGCGCTATCATTATGGAGTACCTTGCTGAACAACGCTTTAGCAAGGCAGCGAACCCCTTTGCATCCATTTTGTTGCTGGCACCACTGGTTCGCCCTGTGAAGTGGTCGAAGTTATTATTTATGTACCATACCATGCGCTTCTTTGTACGCAGTGTTGAGCGTAGTTTTGTTGAATCGTCCCACGATCAGGCCTTTGTGGAATTTGTAGAATATGACGATCCGTTGCAAAACCGTCGTGTTGCGGCCAGCTGGATAGGCGCGCTAATTCGCTGGGTCGGGCGCTTTAAGCGGGTACGTCTTGAGTTGTCACCCGTAGTGATTCAGGGGGGGGAGGATGAGACCATTGATTGGCAATATAATTTGAAAATGATAAAGCGTAACTTTCAGGATCCGAAGGTGCA
>LUKI01000120.1 GCA_001593685.1 Gammaproteobacteria bacterium F7 | reverse complement strand
GTTTTCATTTGTTATTTCAGATTTAATTCAGGCGGGGTAGAAAATCAAATGGCGACCAGTCGTATTGGCGTGATTGATTATGGCATGGGAAATTTGCACTCAGCGGCGAAGGCCCTTGAGCATGTGGCCGATGGTGACGAAGTGGTGGTTAGCTCCGACCCGGATGTGATTCGTCAAACGGATCGAATTTTGCTGCCGGGTGTTGGCGCAATTCGCGACTGTATGGCGGAAATTCGTCGTTTGGGTTTTGATCAGCTGGTGGCCGAAGTGGCAACGCAAAAGCCGCTATTGGCAATTTGCATTGGTATTCAGTCGTTGATGAACCACAGCGAAGAAAATGGTGGGGTTGATTGCCTGGGCTTGTTTGAAGGCAACAGTTATTTCTTTGGTGATGACCTTAAAGATGCCGATGGCAATAAGCTGAAGGTGCCGCACATGGGCTGGAACCGAGTCCACCAAACAGTTGATCACCCGCTTTGGTCCGATATACCAAACGATTCACGCTTCTACTTTGTACACAGTTATTTTGTGCGCGCTGCCAATCAAAACGAAGTGGCGGGTGAAGGTGAGTATGGTGAAAAGTTTGCCGCTGCCATGTATCGCGATAATGTGTTTGCTGTGCAGTTCCACCCGGAAAAAAGCCAGCGTGCGGGTCTGCAATTATTACGTAATTTTGTTAACTGGAACGGGGAGACGGGCATCTCCACCAAATGATGGTCACCAATCTTGTGGCCAAAATGTCCAAACTCTGCGTTAAAGTCCTTCGCAATAGTGGACTATTACGAAGGACTTTGCCTTGATTTTGAAAATTTTGAAATCCAATATTTATCGCCCATATTTGATAGAGGTACCCGAGTGTTAATTATTCCAGCAATTGATTTAAAAGACGGCGAATGTGTTCGCCTGTTGCAGGGCCGTATGGAAGACTCTACGGTCTTTTCCGATAACCCTGTTGCCATGGCGGCAGACTGGGTTAATGCCGGAGCGCGTCGTTTGCACCTGGTTGATTTGAATGGCGCCTTTGCCGGTGAGCCAGTGAATGGTGGTATCGTGAAAGCAATTGCTGAAGCCTATCCCGATCTGCCTATTCAAATTGGTGGTGGCATTCGCTCCTTCGAAACCATTCAGGCTTATCTGGATGCCGGCGTTCAGTATGTGATTATTGGCACCAAGGCGGTAAAAGAGCCGGAATTTGTTTTTGAAGCCTGCAAGCGTTTCCCTGGTCACATCATTGTTGGCCTGGATGCAAAAGACGGTAAAGTGGCCATTGATGGTTGGGCTGAAGTGACCGATGTTGATGTGGTTGACCTGGCCAAGCAGTTTAAAGAAGCGGGTGTGAGCGCTATTGTTTATACCGACATCAGCCGCGACGGCATGATGCAGGGTGTGAACGTCGAGGCGACAGCACGCCTGGCGCAGGAGTGCGGCATTGAGGTGATTGCCTCGGGTGGCGTAACCAACATCGAGGATGTGCGAGCATTGGCTAACGTCGCTGATTCGGGTATCTGTGGTGCTATTACTGGCCGTGCAATCTATGAGGGCACGTTGGATTTAGCAGAAGCACAGCAGTTGAGCGATGAGCTCACTTCCTAATTTTGGTAAGAAATAAACCTAGCTAGAGGCAATATCATGGGTTTGGCAAAACGAATTATTCCCTGTTTGGACGTGGATAACGGTCGTGTCGTAAAAGGCGTGCAGTTTGTTGAAATCCGTGATGCGGGTGATCCCGTGGAAGTTGCCAAACGTTATGACGAGCAGGGTGCTGATGAAATCACCTTTCTGGATATCACTGCCAGTCATGAAGACCGTGAGACCATGGTGCATGTGGTGGAAGATATCGCCAGCCAGGTGTTTATCCCGCTGACCGTCGGCGGCGGTATTCGTACCGTTGATGACATCCGACGCATGCTCAACGCCGGTGCTGATAAGGTAGGTATTAACACCGCTGCTGTGGTGAACCCTGAGTTCGTAAAAGAAGCGTCCCAAAAATTTGGTGCCCAATGTATCGTTGTTGCCATTGATGCCAAAAAAGTGAGTGCTGAAGGTGAGCCTAATCGCTGGGAAATTTTCACCCACGGTGGCCGTAAACCTACCGGTCTGGATGCTATTGAGTGGGCCAAGAAAATGGTGGATTATGGCGCCGGTGAAATTTTGCTGACCAGCATGGATCGTGATGGCACTAAAATTGGTTTTGATAATGAGTTAACCAGTGCCATCAGTGACGCAGTTCACGTGCCGATTATTGCCTCTGGTGGTGTAGGAAACCTTGATCATCTTGTGGAAGGTGTCACTAAGGGCAAAGCGGATGCGGTTCTGGCGGCCAGTATTTTCCATTTTGGACAACACACGGTACCAGAGGCGAAAGCCTATATGGCCTCTAAAGGCATTGAGGTTCGCGAAGACTTTTAAATTTACCACCCAGCGGCGTTATCGGTCGCTCATGTAGTTGAACTACACTACGCTTCCTCTGGCCTTGCTGGATGAGAAATTACTTTCTAGAGCGTTGCTGGATGATGATAAGGAAAATCTCATGAAACGTTTACTGTTGGTCTGTGTTCTTGGTTTAACGCCGCTGCTAATCTCCGGTTGTCAAAGTGCTTACTACTCGGCGATGGAAAAGGTCGGGGTGCATAAGCGTGACATTCTTGTTGACCGGGTGGAGGATACTCGTGATGCACAGGATGAGGCGCAGGAGCAGTTTGTAAATGCGCTGGAGCAATTCCGCTCGGTGGTTAACTTCGATGGCGGTGACCTGGAAGCAGCCTACAATAAGCTGCAAAAGGAATATGATCGTAGCGAAGCTGCTGCCAATGAAGTTCGTGAGCATATCGAAAAAGTTGAGCACGTTGCGCAGGCACTATTCGATGAGTGGGAAGATGAGCTTGAACAGTACACCAGCCAGGGGTTGCGTCGCGAAAGTGCGCGCGCATTGGCTGATACCAAAAGCCGTTATAAGCAGCTGCGGGCCAGCCTGACACGTGCCGAATCGCGTATGCAGCCCGTGTTATCAGCGTTGCTGGATAATACCCTGTACCTCAAACATAACCTCAATGCCCGCGCTATTGGGTCGCTGAAAGGTGAGTTCGCCGGTATTAAAGCGGATATTGATCGCCTGGTGGTTGATATGCAGCGATCAATCAAAGAGTCCGATCAATTCATTAAGGCCATGCAACATTAGCGGTAGTAATAATTAATATTTCCTGGTGGATTGTGCGCTGTAACAGGCTCAGGCATCTATACTGATATTTACTGCAACTCATCGGTGGTCTTTCTATTGTCCTGTTACGCATGTATAAAAAATCACTCTGCGTTACGAGTAATAATCACTTGTTTACTCGCTTTACTTGGTGGCATAACCTCGCTACAGGTTTATGGGGCCGCAGAGGAGAGTGTTGACAGTGGTTGGTTTTATCACTGGGGTGACTTGCCCAAAAAGCCTGGAACGGCGGACTGGGATGTTGCTGCTGGTAATTGGCAAGTAACCGACACGGCCTCTTCAGTGCCTGGCCGA
>LUKI01000119.1 GCA_001593685.1 Gammaproteobacteria bacterium F7 | reverse complement strand
CTACCACAATATAAGGCGTGCAGCTGTTATCCAGAATCCACTCGTTAAGCGCTCTGAGCAGGTAAGCTTTGCTGGAGGTCATTGTCATAGGAATTAGCTAAACTGAAGTCTAGTCACGCATCTCACGTTCAGCTTCTGACAAGCTAGCCTGGAAGCCTTCACGCTCAAACAAACGATCCATATAATCAAACAGCGGTTTCACCTTCTTAGGCGACAGTTCAATGCCCATTTTCGGCAAACGCCACAACAGCGGCGCAACGGTGCAGTCAACCACAGAAAAGGTATCACTCATAAAGAATGGCTTTTCGGCAAAAATACCCGCGATACTGGTAATGCTTTCTTCCAGCTCCTGGCGCTGCTTGTCGTGATTACCTCGTCCAGTCAGGATTTTGTCTGCAAGCACGCTCCAATCTTTTTCAATACGATGAATCAGCAGGCGGCTCTGAGCTCGAGCGACCGGATATACCGGCAACAGCGGCGGATGTGGGAAACGTTCATCCAGATACTCCATCATGATATTTGGCTCATACAACACCAAATCACGATCCAGCAGTGTTGGCAGGCTGTTATAGGGGTTAATATCCGCCAACTCTGTTGGCAGGTCACCTTTTTCAGCCTCTACCACTTCAACGGCAACCCCTTTTTCAGCCAGTACTATGCGCACTCGGTGACTATAGTGATCCGTTGGATCAGAAAAAAAAGTCATTGAAGATCGCTTCGCGACTACACCCATGAAAAACTCCCGGTCAAAATTTCAAAAAGTCGATTAAATTTCAACTTTCATTTAAACAACAAAAATCGCGCGACCACCTGGCCGCGCGACTTTCAAACGCCTCGAATTTGAAGTAAGAAATTAGTGAATTTCTTTCCAGTATTCGCGGTTCAACAGATAGGCAAAGATTCCGAACAGCGTGATGAACAGTAACACGTAAACACCAATACGCTTACGATCATTAGCCATTGGCTCGGCTGTATAGGCCAGGAAATTAACCAAATCATACATCGCCTGGTCGTATTCATCTGGCGTCATAGAACCTTCTTTAGTGACCTTAAGGCTGCCACAGGGATCTTCAGCCAACAGTTGCCCTGTCAGAGGGTCAACCTTTTCATGACCAGCAATCGGACCCGGTGCGCACTCTTGCAGGCCTTGCAGCTCAAGCAGTACATGAGGCATACCAACATTTGGGAAAGTTTTATTATTAACTCCCCATGGACGACTATCATCACGATAGAAGGTCCGCAGATAGGTATACAACCAGTCCGTACCACGCACACGAGCAACCATGGTCAGATCAGGGGGCGCAGCACCAAAGAACTGCTTGCTCTGATCTTTAGGCATGGCAATAGTCATTAGGTCGCCCATTTTAGCGCCGCTGTCAAAAACCAGGTTTTCCTTATACAGATCAGCTGGAATCCCTAAGTCCTCGGCAACACGACCGTAACGAGAGAAACGTGCCGAGTGACAACCCATGCAGTAGTTGGTGAAAACTTGAGCACCAGACTGCAGGGAAGCCGTATCGGTACTATCCAGATCGACATGATCCAGGTGAACTTCACCGCCCGCTGCAAAAACAGACGTCGGCAGCAGTGCTAAACAAAAGGCTATTATTAATTTTTTCATTAGCTAGTCACCCTTTCTGGTACGGGTTTTGTTTTTTCCATGCGTGTGTAGATCGGCATGCCCAGGAAGTACACAAAATACAGCAGCGTAAAGATCTGAGCAGCAACCGTACGGCCCGGTGTAGAGGCAATCGCACCTAGGTAACCCAGTGCCACAAAGCTGATCACAAAGATCACCAGCATGACTTTACTGATCCAGCCCTTATAGCGGATGGACTTAACTTTACTGCGATCCAGCCAAGGCAACACAAACAGAATAGCAATCGCGCCACCCATAACCACTAAGCCCCAGAATTTCGCATCCAAGCCAAGGAATGGTGACGTTACCGCACGCAGCATGGCGTAGAACGGCGTGAAATACCAAACCGGCGCAATATGCGCTGGAGTCTTCAGGCCATTAGCTTCTTCGAAGTTAGCATGCTCCAGGAAGTAGCCGCCCATTTCAGGGAAGAAGAAAATCACCGTACAGAACACAAACAGGAACACGGCAACACCGAAGATGTCATGTACTGTGTAGTAAGGGTGGAACGGAATACCATCGCGAGGAATACCGTTGGCATCCTTATTCTTCTTGATTTCGATACCGTCCGGGTTGTTAGAGCCCACTTCGTGCAGTGCAACGATGTGTAGGAATACCAACATCACCAGCACCAGCGGCAACGCAATCACGTGCAGCGAGAAGAAACGGTTCAGGGTAATACCTGAAATCAGGAAGTCACCACGAATCCACTCAACCAGCGCATCACCAACAACCGGAATCGCGCCAAACAGCGATACAATTACCTGCGCACCCCAGTAAGACATTTGACCCCATGGCAATACGTAGCCCATGAAACCTTCAGCCATCAGCGCCAGGTAAATAGCCATACCAATCAGCCATACCAGCTCACGCGGCTTGCGGTAAGAGCCGTACAACATGGCACGGAACATATGCAGATAAACAACAACGAAGAAAGCCGACGCACCGGTGGAGTGCATATAACGCAGCAACCAGCCATATTCAACGTCACGCATGATGTATTCAACAGAAGCGAACGCTCCTTCAGCGGAAGGCTCGTAGCTCATGGTCAACCAGATGCCGGTCAGCAATTGGTTAACCAACACTAACATCGACAACACGCCAAAAATGTACCAGAAGTTAAAGTTTTTTGGTGCGTAATATTTGCTTAGGTGTTTTTCCCAGGTGGAAACAACCGGAATACGGTCATCTACCCAACCCAGAGTACCCGTCAAGATCTTTTTCATTAAGCTGACTCCCCATCTTCACCAATCAGCACAACGGTATCGGACAGATACTGATGCGGCGGAACAACAAGGTTAGCAGGTGCCGGAACACCTTTATAAACACGGCCAGCCAAATCAAACTTAGAACCATGACAGGGGCAGAAAAAACCTCCTTTCCAATCCGGTGTTACTGTGTTTGGCTCTGGGCGGAATTTAGGCGCACAGCCCAGGTGAGTACATACACCAACCAAAATCAAGTATTCGTCTTTAATTGAGCGATACTCATTTTTTGCATACTCAGGTTGTTGCGGGCGCTCAGAACTTGGATCTGAAACCAGTTCTTCACTCGCCACAATTGATTCCAACACCTCCGGCGTTCTGCGCAGGATGTAAACTGGTTGCCCGCGCCACTCAACAGTGACCATCGCGCCAGGCTCAACCTTGCTCAGATTATATTTAACCGGGGCACCGGCGGCTTTAGCCTTGGCGCTTGGTTGCCAAGATGCGACAAAGGGTACCGCAATACCCACTGCACCGGCACCACCTACTGCCGACGTAGCGCCGATCAGGAAACGTCGCCGACTGGTGTTAACGTTATCGGTCGTCATAAAAGGGTTACTCCCAACCAAAAATAGAACGCAAAAAACGTGTTCTTATATTATTTTTTCACAGCGTAAAAC
>LUKI01000118.1 GCA_001593685.1 Gammaproteobacteria bacterium F7 | reverse complement strand
TCTTGTCACCAGCAGAAGCCAGAACAACGTCAAACTCAGTTTGAGCTTCAGCAGCAGCGCCAGCATCGCCAGCAGCAGCTGGAGCAGCAGCAACAGCAGCAGCAGCAGAAACACCGAATTTCTCTTCCATTGCTTCAATCAGCTCAACAACTTCCATTACGCTCATTTCAGCAATTGCATTTAACAGATCATCTTTAGACAGAGCCATGCTCAATCTCCTAACTAATAAATTTTAAAATTTAAACCGCCGTCACTTAATTAAAGTGCTTAGGCAGCCGCTTGTTTGTCGTCACGAACAGCCGCAAGTGTGCGAACCAGTTTGCCAGGTACTTCATTAAGAGTACGTGCCAGTTTGGTAACAGGGGCTTGCATTACGCTCATCAGCATAGAAATAGCTTGGTCGCGAGTAGGCAGCTTGGCCAGAACATCAATTTGATCTGCACCTAACAGCTGACCACCTACAGATAACGCCTTAACTTCGAGCTTGTCGTTTTCTTTGGCGAAATCTTTAATCACACGCGCAGCAGCACCTGGATCTTCTTGAGAGAAGGCCAGGATAGTTGGACCGACTAGAGCTTCTTTAATACACTCGTACTCAGTGCCTTCAACAGCACGCTTAAGAAGTGTGTTACGCACAACGCGCAGGTACACACCATTTTCGCGAGCTTGCTTGCGCAGGCTAGTCATTTCTTCAACGCTCAGGCCTTGGTAATCGGCCAGAACAGCTGACAGAGCGTTACCAGCAGCTTCGTTGACTTCAGCGACAACATTTTTTTTGTCTTCGAGTCTTAACGCCACTCGTGATACTCCTCAATTTGTTGGGGGGTCCCCAACCGTCACTACTCATTCAGCTCAAACATCGAGCTTTGCGAGCTTTTACGGTAAGCCGCCCTGCAAGCAGTTTGACTTACCCCATCTACGTAGGCTGTTGGTTTAACCTGAACCTATGCGCCGAGCCTTACCGCTACTCTTTGCATACCTCAGGGCCTACGGTCTTTGATGGCCAACACTAAACAGTGATGACCCCAAAGTTTGATTTGCCGTACCGCTCAAATAACGATAACGACGACTCAAGGGATATTAGATATCCAGTGAGCTTTGATCGATTTGCAGACCTGGACCCATAGTGGTCGAGATTGCAATGCGCTTCAGGTAAGCGCCTTTAGCACTTGAAGGCTTCAGCTTTTTCAGCTCAGCAATCAGGGCTTCAATGTTTTGTTTAATCGCTTCACCAGTAAAACCAACTTTACCAACGGAACAGTGAATGATACCGCCTTTATCAGTACGGAAGCGTACTTGGCCGGCTTTAGCATTGTTCACAGCGCCAGCAACGTCAGGTGTGACCGTACCGACTTTTGGGTTAGGCATCAGACCACGAGGACCCAAAACTTGACCTAATGTACCAACAACACGCATCGCATCCGGAGAAGCGATAACCACGTCGAAATCCATATTGCCGGCTTTAATGCTTTCAGCCAAGTCGTCCATACCAACGATGTCAGCACCAGCGGCTTTTGCCTTCTCAGCGTTTTCGCCTTGAGCAAATACTGCAACACGAACCTCTTTACCTGTGCCGTTCGGCAGCACAGAAGAACCACGCACAACCTGGTCAGACTTCTTAACGTCCACACCCAGATTTACGGACACATCGATAGATTCTTTAAATTTTGGCGCAGGCAATTTAGCCAGCAGATCAACAGCTTCAGCAACATCGTACTGCTTGCCGGCTTCTACCAGCTCAGCAATTGCTTTTGCGCGCTTAGATAATTTAGCCATTACACCACACCCTCAGTTTCCAGACCCATGCTACGAGCAGTGCCCGCGATAGTACGTACAGCCGCATCCATATCAGCAGCAGTCAGGTCAGGCATTTTAGTCGTTGCAATTTCTTCTAATTGCGCACGAGTCACCTTGCCAACTTTCTCAGTGTTAGGACGACCACTACCACCCTTCAAACCAGCCGCTTTCAGCAGCAGAACAGCAGCAGGAGGAGTTTTAGTGATGAATGTAAAGCTACGATCAGCATACACAGTAATAACAACAGGCACTGGCAGACCAGCTTCCATACCCTGTGTTTGTGCGTTAAACGCCTTACAAAATTCCATTATGTTCACACCATGCTGACCCAGCGCAGGACCAACAGGGGGACTTGGGTTCGCTTTACCAGCTGGCACTTGCAGCTTGATATACGCTTCAATCTTCTTAGCCATGTTTTTCTCCTTTGGGTGCAAACGCTTTACCACCCTAAGGCTTCAAGCTCCCCGCTCTACAAACAAATCAGCCGGCAGGGCGCCGGCTAACGATACAGACCCGCCAAAAACGGAACCTGAAAAATTCTTTAAGACTTTTCTACCTGATCAAAACCCAGCTCAACCGGCGTAGACCGGCCAAAGATAGTAACCGCAACCTGTAGACGGTTTTTCGGGTAATTAACCTCTTCAACAACACCAGAAAAGTCAGCAAACGGACCATCAATAACGCGAACCATTTCACCTGGCTCAAACAACGTCTTAGGCCGAGGTTGCTCAACACCTTGCTCAACGCGCTGCAATATTGCATCCGCTTCACGCTCAGTGATCGGGGCAGGCTTATCCGCCGTACCGCCAATAAAACCCATCACGCGCGGCGTGGAGTTAACCAGATGCCAACTGGCATCATCCATCTCCATATTGACCAACACATAACCCGGGTAGAATTTACGCTCACTTTTACGCTTTTGGCCACCGCGCATCTCAACTACTTCTTCTGTAGGAACCAGCACTTCACCAAATTTGTCTTCCATATCATGCAGCTTAATTCGCTCCAACAGAGCGCGCATGACACTTTTCTCATATCCGGAATACGCGTGCACTACATACCAACGCTTAGCCACTCTCTTGACTCCTAACCAATAATTCCAGATACGATCAAACTCAGCAGCGAATCAAGCGCCCACAACAGCAGACCCACCATCACTACTACCGCCATCACAATCAGAGTTGTTTGACGGGTTTCCGCCTTTGTTGGCCACACAACCTTCCTGATCTCAGCGCGAGCATCTTTTAGCAACTGCCAAAAGTTACGGCCCTTAGCCGTTTGCAACGCAACAAAACCAGCAATGACCGCCAACACCAGCAATGCCAGAATACGATATAGCAGCGACTCATCCGCGAAATAAGCATTACCCGCAACACCTGCGCCAACCAGCACAGCAACGACACCCCACTTAAGGATATCCAAACCTGAACTTTCGGTAGATGCACCTGCACTCATTTCTCGAAAAACACCTGTATAAAGGTTAATAAATCCACTGCCAAGTAAACTTGGCAGGCCAGGAGGGAATCGAACCCCCAACCTGCGGTTTTGGAGACCGCTGCTCTGCCAATTGAGCTACTGGCCTAAAAGCAAAAGGCGGCCGACCCAAAACTGGGTCAACCACCCAACAACACTTACTTATTCTACGATCTTAGCAACAACGCCCGCACCAACGGTACGGCCACCTTCACGAATCGCAAAACGCAGACCTTCATCCATTGCAATAGGTGCAATCAGAGTAACAGTCATTTGAACGTTATCACCTGGCATAACCATCTCAACGCCTTCGGGCAATTCACAGGCGCCAGTTACGTCCGTAGTACGGAAGTAGAACTGTGGACGATAGCCTTTGAAGAATGGCGTGTGACGACCACCTTCATCTTTAGACAATACGTATACTTCGGCTTCAAACACTGTGTGAGGAGTGATAGAACCTGGAGCAGCCAGAACC
>LUKI01000117.1 GCA_001593685.1 Gammaproteobacteria bacterium F7 | reverse complement strand
CCTTTGCCGGGAGGTGGCTAATTCCGCATCGAGATCAAAGTCGTCCTCTTTGCCTTCGGAAAACAGCTGCATTGCCTGACGACGAAGCTCCGGCGTCAGATTCATACGCGCCATCACAAACTCTGCCCACTCTATCTCATCCTTAGAGACTCGCCCATCAGCCTTGGCGAGCTTCCCCATCGCCAAAAAAGTGACTCGAAAGAAGGTCTGCTGAATTTGTTGCTGATTGCCCGCAGCAGCACCAGAGAAGTTACGCGACAACGCCTTATCAAACTGGTGGCCGATGACCACACCAATGATGGCGCCGAGAATACCGCCCCAGCCAAAACCAAACATGCCACCCAGCAATTTACCAAAAATCATTTGCTACCAAGCTCCTGTTAAACTTATAAACGCTCTTCTCACACATCTACCACATTAAGATGGCCGGTTTCGAACTGATTCATCCAGGCTTGCTAATCGCTCTGGCGTACCAACATCAACCCACTCACCCCGAAAAAGCTCTCCCGTGAGCTGCTGCTGGTCAACGGCCTCACGCAACAAAGGCGCGAGCGCCAGCTTGCGTCGATTGAGACCACTAAATAATTGCGAGGTCATGACACTAACACCGGAGAAGGTAAATTTTTCCGTTCCCTCGTTTAGCACCCGCCCCCCTTCAGTTAAAGCGAAGTCACCCGCTGCGTTGTGGTCGGGGTTTTCAACCAACACCAAATGCGCTCTTTCTGGCGATACCTCAAGCAACCGTGAAAAGGGGTAATCAGTCCAGACATCACCATTGATAACAATAAAAGGCTCCCTCCCCAGCAGCGGTAGTGCCTTGATAATTCCACCGGCGGTTTCCAGCGCTTCGCCCTCGGCAGAATATTGAATACTGACGCCCCACTGACGACCATCACCCAGCACGTCCTCAAGCCGCTCACCCAACCAGGCATGATTAATAACAATTTCGGTAACCCCCACCGCTGCCAGTTTCTCAATGTGATACTGCACCAACGGCTTTCCGGCCACCGGCAATAGCGGCTTCGGCGTGCGATCAGTCAGCGGTCGCATTCGCTCACCGCGCCCCGCACAGAGAATCATTGCTTTCATGCAGGCGCCGCCGGAGTCAATGCTTCGCAGTCTTGCATCGCGGGCACCACCACCTCATCGAGCCAGTGATTGAACTCAGCAAACTCTGAATATTGTTCGCAAACTTTCTTTAAATAGGCAAACGTGCGCGGTATATCTTTTAAGTATCCACTCTTACCATCGCGCAGGTAAAGACGCGAAAAAATCCCCACACACTTGATGTGTCGCTGTAGCCCCATCCAATCAAACCAACACTTGAAGGTATCGTAATCGGGCACCTGATTATGCGGCCAGAGGTTATTAATCAGCGCCAGTTGCAAATAATCGCCCAGCCACTTCTCCTCGTTCTCATCAGTCCAGCTGACATAGCAATCGCGAAGTAGGGACACCACATCATAGGTAACCGGACCAACAACCGCATCCTGGAAATCGAGCACACCCACATCAAAGCCACTTTCAATATCGCCGACAACCATCAGGTTTCGAGAATGGTAATCACGGTGAACACTCACTTGAGGCTGAGCTAATGCACTGTCGACCAAGCGATCAAAAACACTATTTAATCGCACCAGGTCTGTTTCAGAGAGTTGTAAGCCTAGCAACTGCGTAAAAAACCAATCAGGGCACAACATCATTTCTTCACGTAACTTACTCGCCCCGTAAGCAGGCAAAACATAATCATGGGGGGCGGCACTTTGTTGAATGTTAACCAGTTCAGTTAGCGCTGCCTGATAAAGCGTGTCCGCGTGTTTTGTCAGCAACGGCAAATACAGCGTATCGCCTAAATCAGACAACAGCATAAACCCCTGCTCAAAGTCCGCCGCCAACACCTCCGGCACATGCACTCCATTATTGAGCCAGGCACGAGCAATAGCCACAAACGGGCGACTATCCTCTTTATCCGCAGGCGCATCCACAGCGATCAGGCTGCATCCAGGCGAGACCTCAGTCGTGCGAAAATAACGTCGAAAACTGGCATCGCCAGACACTGAGGCCAACGCCGCATCAAACCCTTTTTGATAAAGGCCAAGTTGCTGCAGCTGGGCGACAACCCACTCCGAGAGGGCCGCTTGTCTATGATCCAAAAGAAACCTCGATACCATTATTACGTGTAGTTTAAAGGCGACATCTTACGGCATCACAGTCAGCGGGTAAAACGACAAACGACCCAACACCAACAACATAATTTAAATTAAACAGCATCGACGCTCTTATTCGTCAAAACCTTTTCATTGCCCTTTACACAGCGCTATAATCCGGCGGTTAACGTTTGCTCGAATCGCTGAGTGAACGATCATTCAAATACGGGAGTTAAACAGGCGATGACACACATTGGTATCTTAAAATGCGGTGAGCTACCTGAGGACATCCAAGATCCTTACGGCGACATCCCGGATATGATTATTTCGGCCTTCGAGAATCTGGATCCAGACCTAAAATTTACAGTTTACGACGCCATCAACGAAGAGCTACCCACTCTTGATGATTGTGATGCGTACCTCTGCACTGGCAGTACCAGCAGCAGCTACGAACGCACACCCTGGATACTGGCACTGGAAGACTTTGTTCGGGAGTGCGCCAGAAGCGGTAAAAAATTACTTGGTATTTGTTTTGGTCACCAGCTGATCACCCAAGCACTAGGCGGTAAAGTTGAACCCTGCGACCGGGGCTGGGCACTTGGCACTGGCTTTTATGAACTCAACAGCCATAAATCGTGGATGACTCCCTCGCTGGGCAAACTCGATATTTTAGTTATGCATCGCGACCAGGTCGTCAGCATCCCTGAACGTAGCCAAGTCATTGCGCAAAGCCAGTTTTGCCCATACTTCATGGTGCAGCATGGCTCCAACATCCTCACCGTTCAGGGTCACCCGGAGTTCACGCCCGCCATTCTGCGCTATCTGGCTGACTGTAACATCGATAACTTCACCGCCAACAAGGTACGTGAAGCGCTGACATCGCTAACCGCTTCGCTGGACGCCGACGTGACGATCCAATGGATGATCAACTTCATTAAAATGGAGACCCCGAAGCACAAAGCGAAAATGCTCGATGTCCAGCAGCAACCCCTATAACGCTTAACTTCACTGTTACCAAACGCCGAACAAGCTCATTACCGTGGGCCTGTTCGGCGCCCCATTAATACCCGGAAACGCCCATGTTTGAAAACCTGTCCCAACTACCCGACGATCCTATCCTTGGCCTCATGGTTGCCTTCAGAGAAGATCGCAACCCCAACAAAATTGACCTAGGTGTCGGCGTATACAAAACAGAACAGGGCGAGACTCCAGTACTCAAATCGGTTAAGCAGGCCGAACGGGAATTGCTGGAACAGGAGAAAACCAAGCTTTATATCGGCCCAGCAGGTGCTCCAGAGTTCACCAGCGCCATTGAAAAGCTCGTTCTGGGCGACAATCACCCAGCACTTGCCAGCCAGCGAGCTTCCACACTGCAAACTCCGGGCGGTAGTGGTGCATTGCGTGTTGCCGCAGAACTGGCAAAAAAGGGCAACCCCAATGCAACCATCTGGGTCGGCAACCCAACCTGGGGTAACCACATCCCACTGCTGAGTGATGCTGGCCTGCAAATCAAAACCTACCCCTATTACGATGTTGCAAGCCACAGAGTTGATTTCGATGGCATGATGGAGACACTAGCTCAAGCAAAAGCGGGCGATTTGGTGCTATTACATGGCTGCTGCCATAACCCGTCCGGTGCCGATCTATCGCCACAGCAGTGGCAAGCAGTCACGGAACTGGCCAGTCAACAAGGGTTCACGCCTT
>LUKI01000116.1 GCA_001593685.1 Gammaproteobacteria bacterium F7 | reverse complement strand
ATTCAATTGCGCAGGCTGCGCTGTCGCAAAGGCTGTTGCTGGTTTTCAGCGCTTCGGCAGTGGCGTAAACCAGTACCGGCCTGACTCGTTTGCCGCCATTGAAAACGCTATATCTCATCGCGTCGAGTAAGCGAGGGGCAATGGTCTGAGTATCACTAAGTTGCTGTTCTAAGGCCGCATCGACACGAGCCTGACTGCTGGCAATAAAGTCTTTGATGCTCACTTAAGGTTCCGCAACTTCTGTGTTGAAGGGTTGGTTTTCAAGTGAACCGTTATTGTCCACAAGCAGTTGCACCTTTTGCTCCGCTTCGGCAAGCATGGTTTGACATTCGCGGGTTAACTGGATGCCTTGCTCGAAGGTCTCTAATGCTTTTTCTAATGACAATTCGCCGCTTTCCATCTGTTCAACCAGTTGCTCCAGGCTGCTCAGGGATTGTTCAAAATCATAGCTCTGTTTCTTTTTTGCCATGCTGTTACCGCAGTTAAAGGAATAATCTGACACGTTAACCAAGCGGGCTGTTGGGGTCAATCCTGCGGGTAGAATTTGCGGCTATTTGTAGTGCAGGGGAGGATTTTTTTATTTTTATGGCTAAGATTAAAAACGTATTTCCATACTTAGAGAGAGACATCACTTTAGCTGACCAAAAACCGGCCGATACTATAAACAGATGGCGGCTAATAGCTTGGCTGGAGCTTTGACCAAAAAACATACAATAAATGGTTTAGAAAACCGAAACTGTGCCTGAAATTGTGGAGTAGAGAGTGGATTTAGCAACCTTAATAGGCATTTTGGGTGCCTTTGGTATTGTTGTCGCTGCGATGGTGTTGGGCGGCTCGGTGATGGTGTTTCTTAACGTACCATCGCTGCTGATTGTTATTATTGGCACCTTGATGGTGGTGTTGATGAAATTCAACCTCAGTCAATGTCTGGGGGCCTTTAAGGTCGCCATGAAAGCTTTTATGTTCAAAATGGACAAGATGGAAGAGCTGATCCCCAAGGTTGTTGAAATGGCGGATGTGGCACGTAAAGGCGGTTTACTTGCGCTGGAAGGCCAGCAGGTGGACAACGAGTTTCTTAAGGAAGGCGTCAAAATGCTGGTTGACGGCCATGACGGGGAAGTGGTCAGAAATGTGCTGACTAAGGATTTACGCCAAACCACCGAGCGTCATGCCTGGGGGGCCAAGGTGTTTAGTGCGATGGGCGACGTCGCGCCGGCGATGGGAATGATTGGTACCCTGGTTGGTCTGGTACAAATGTTGTCGGCAATGGATGACCCCAAGTCGATTGGCCCTGCCATGGCGGTAGCTCTGCTGACCACTTTGTATGGTGCGATGATGGCAAATATGTTTGCCATCCCGATAGCGGATAAGCTTGATCTGCGGAAAACAGAAGAAGGGCAGTTGAAATCGATGGTGATTGACGCGTTAATGGCCATTCAAGCGGGCCAGAATCCACGCGTTGTTGAGTCCATGCTGAAAACTTACCTGGCGCCCTCAGTGCGTGATGGTAAAGGTAAAGGCAAGGATAAGAAAAAGTAACGCAATGATCGATGCGTTGAGTGTGAGCTAACGATGTCTGAAGATGTAGAAGACTGTCCCGAATGTCCCGCTGGCTTACCGGCGTGGATGGCAACATTTGCCGACTTGATGTCGCTGTTGATGTGCTTCTTTGTGCTATTGCTGTCTTTCTCGGAAATGGATTTGCTGAAATATAAGCAGCTGGCGGGCTCCATGCGCTCGGCGTTTGGTGTGCAAAACCAAATTAATGTGAAGGATATCCCTAAGGGAACGAGTATTATTGCGCAGGAATTTAGCCCTGGAAAACCCGAGCCCACACCGATCAGTGAGGTTCGTCAATCCACCACAGATGTCACAAAAAATACGCTGGATATTAAAGTTGATGATACCGGCACCAGTGAAACGGGGCTGGGGTTTGATCGCCGCCAGGAAATTCCCGACGCGACTAAAACGGTTGAGTCGGCCAAAGACTTAATTGTTGCTAAGCTGCAGGGCCTGATTAAGGAAACCGAGGAAGATGCTCGTAAACTGGCCGGTGCGCTTAAGAAAGAAATCAGCAGTGGTAAGGTGGACGTGGAAACACGAGGACGCCGGATTATCATCCGAGTACGAGAGCAGGGATCATTTCCCTCCGGTTCAGCACAGTTAAGCCGTCAGTTCGTACCGGTTATGGCAAGTATTCGCACCGTGCTGAAAAAAGTCGACGGTAAAATATCTGTTGAGGGGCATACCGATAGTGTGCCTATTGCGACCAGTGTTTTTCGTTCTAACTGGGACTTGTCTTCGGCGCGAGCTTTGTCGGTGGCGCACGAGCTTTTCAAAGGCGGTGTGCTTAATAGTAACCGCTTTATGGTGACAGGTTTTGCTGACGCTAAACCGTTAGTTGCTAACGATAATGCCGCCAATCGAGCAAAAAACAGGCGTGTTGAAATCATTATCCACCAGGCGCTGGAAAAAGAAGATAGCGATGATGTTAAACGCTTGCAGCAGCTAGACCCGGGTTACTTCAAGGGCTTGAATCTGGATCCCTACTTTATTTTGTCGCCGGACGAAGTTTTTTAATGAATAGTGTTGTCTGGGCTGTGCTTTCTTGCTCGCTCTACGCATAAGGAGAAACGATGGAAAGGCAGGATCGTAGACGTTATTTTCGTATTAACGACTGGGTGGGGTTGAGCTACCGGGTGATTGATGAGGATGAGCTGCGGGCGGCGGCACAGGGCGATAATGTGCAAATATCCTCTGCTCAGGTGATTGAAACCATTGATCGTGAGTTGTTGGATGCCTTGAACGTGCTTTGGCAGGGTAATCCGGCGGCGGCTAATGTGATTGGGTTGTTGAATAAAAAGTTGGATTTTATCGCCGCTGAGTTGGAGGTGGGCTATCTCGGCGGAGAGCTGATTAAGCATGAGAACACTCGCGTTAACATTAGTGCCTGTGGCATGGCTTTTGAGAGTGATGACCGCTTTGATGTCGGTGAAGTACTTGAGCTTAACCTGTTGCTTAAACCGATGAATTCAAACCTCAAGTTAAAAGGTTGTGTAAACGGCTGCGATCGTCTGGATTCGGGTAGCGGGAAACCCTATCTGTTACGGGTCGACTTTCTTGATACTGACACCCATGTGCGTGAAGAGTTAATTCAACATATCGTGCGACGACAATCCATGCAGCTGAGCGAGAAACGACAGCAGTCATAGGGCTTGTTAGCTCTGTTAACGGCGCCGCAACTCTATTATCATTGCCTGCTATTACTTGGCCTCGTCAGGCTAAGTATTTTGACTGTGTCCGGTGATGCTGTGCTGGATGCTCTGAAGCTATTGGTTTATTAATTCTGAGTCAGAATAGAGCATGAGTGAGCCCTTGCAACAACCGCCGGAAATTTCCGCCTGGCAAGCTTATAAACGCCTGCTTTCCTATGTTGGCCCCTATTGGCCGGCTTTTTTTGTGAGCCTGTTTGGGTTTGGTATTTATGCTGGAACCCAGGCTGCGTTTGCCTGGATGACTAAATTTATTCCCATCGTGTTGGGCGATCCTGCTGAAATGCAGAGTGTTGCGGATGAAAAGCAAGAGAGCTTGTCGTTCCTCCCTCAGTTTCTCCAGCTGGATAGCCCTGAGTCCTTTTACCTTTTTATGCCTGTTATGCTGGTTGCGATTGTTGCGCTGCGCGGTTTTGGTTCATTTCTGGGGGCCTATTACCTGATTTTTGTTGCTCGACACCTGGTTAACAGCTTGCGGGTCGGTGTGTTTAACCGGCTGTTAATGTTGCCGGGGGCATTTTACAGTCGGCATGCTTCCGGACATCTTATTTCCACCTTAACGTTTAATGTTGAACAGGTGACGGGCGCTGGCACTGATGCACTAAAAACTATTTTCCGCGATGGGGTCACGGTGAAAATACTTAGCCTGACGAGGCCAAGTAATAGCAGGCAATGAT
>LUKI01000115.1 GCA_001593685.1 Gammaproteobacteria bacterium F7 | reverse complement strand
CTGACGCGCTACGAAAAAACATTAAAAAATATTGCCGTTAGCAGGCAGGCTCCTAGCTCTTTTTATAGCTGTCCAGGAGGTGTATTGATGCCGACGAGGGGGCTTTAGCCTGGTTCCGGCTATCTACGAGCTTTTGATGACTTTCAGCCAACTCAGCAATATCAACGGGGACACTAATGCCATAGCCCTGGGCATAATCAACCCCAATTTCTGTTAGCTTCGCGCGGATGTCTTCGTCTTCAACAAACTCGGCAATGGTTTGCATACCGGTCACATGGCCAATTTCATTGATCGATTTAACCATGGCATAATCAATCGGATCGTTGACCATGTCTCGCACAAACACGCCATCGATTTTTAAATAATCGACCTTCAGGTTCTTCAGATACGCAAAAGAAGAGAGCCCCGTACCGAAATCATCAAGTGCAAATTTACAGCCCTTATCCCGTAACCCATCAATAAATTTAGTTGCGACAGCCAAATTAGAGATAGCAGCCGTTTCGGTAATTTCAAAGCAGATTTTTTTAGGTGGTATATGATAACGATCCAAGCGCTCGATGATGCTCTCCAGGAACCCCGTCTGGGTTAGCGACTGCCCCGACAGGTTAATAGAGCACAACCAAACCTGATCCAGGTGATCCGGGTTTTCGTGCAGATACACCAATACGTTTTCAATGACCCAACTATCCAGCTTGGCAATCAGGTCATACTCTTCGGCGGCCGGAAGAAATGCACCGGGAGGAATCAATCCTTCAACCGGATCCACCATTCGCAGCAACACTTCGTAATGCAACCCAACACCGGCCTCATGTTTGACCGGAACAATAGGCTGTGCAAAAAGCGTAAAACGATCCTCCTCAAGCGCCTGATTAATTTTACTCACCCAACGCATTTCACCGTGCAAACGAGAAAACTCTGCCGCACCCTCTTCATATAAGCGTGTGCAGTGTCTACCTGCCGCCTTAGCGGCATAACAGGCAACATCGGCTTTTTTCAATAAATCAATGGTGTCATTTTCACGGCAGTTAATGGCCACAACGCCAATACTCACGCCGACAGAGAAACGCTGCTCTTCCCATTCAAAGCGATAACTTTCAACCAGGCTACATAAGGAGTTAGCAATTTCACTGGCATGTTCCAGGTCGCAGTGTTCCATCAAAATACCAAATTCGTCCCCCCCCAGGCGCGCTAAGACGTCGTGGCGGCGAATACCGCCAGCAAGCACTGCGCTCACTTGTCGAAGCAACTCATCCCCAGCGATGTGTCCGCAGGTATCATTAATTACCTTAAACTGGTCAAGGTCGAGATAGCAAAGCACATGCTCAGCATGATCCATCTGGCTGCTTTCAAGCGCGCTGCGCAGGTGTCGCTCAAACCCCCGGCGGTTTACCAGGCCAGTGAGAATATCGTGGTTAGCTTGATAGGCTAACTCCGTTTCATTCATCAGCAACGCCTGCTCACGCAGCTCTCGCTCTTCGATATCACTGGCAATAATGCCAAGCATACGGTTAATGGTATGCACCAAATCTCGCAGCTCACCGGTCTTTTTAAAGCTTCCCTCAGGAATTCGGTGTTCATGAGGGTTTTTAATGTCCACAGCTGCCAACCGGTTACTGATCGCAACCAAGCGTTTCGTAATAGTGTGGTGGAAGACAAAAATCAGGATAAAAGATAATAAGAAATTACGAACAAAGCCCGACGCGATCACTAAGACCGAGCGATCCATAAAGCCCTGCGCAGCCAGCACTGGATCAACCACCAGCTCTAACGTACCCAGCAACTCACCCGTCTCTAACTGCAGTTGAGAGACAAAGGTCTTGTTTTCGCCAAACAATTGGTAGCGTGCATCATCAGCAACGCCCTCGGGAACGCCCTTCCCCAAACTGGCTAGCTCTAACCCCTCTTCGTTGCTAATTGAGGCATGAACAACCGGGTAATACTGCAAAACCCCTCTAACCACCTCCTGTGCAGCAGGCGAGTCAAGGTGGAAAGTCGCATCAGCGGCAGCAAATTTACTTGCTTCAAGCACTTCATTGGCAAACTTTTCAACTGCATCGGTTTCACGCGAGTAGTCAACAGCAATCTGAATAACACTCAGCAGCATGCCAACAATAAACGCCACGATCACGCAGTTACGTGCCTGAATAAATGACAGGCGACTAAACCACGAGCGTTTTACGGTATCATTCATTGTCTTTTCCGCCGTTGCGCTGCTGCGCGCTCAGCCATCGCCTGCTTCCACAGCAAATCAAAGCCATTTCTAGTTCTACGATCAAGCTCTGGCATGAGCACAAACATTTCATTTGAGGAGGTCGCATTATCAAGCCCAACCGTTTCAATCATTTCCTGCGTTAATAACGCCTTTGTCTTGGCGTTAACAGGTCGAGCTGACAAACCTTTCACCAGCACCTCTGCCTGAAACTCAGGGCTCAGCGTATAGTTAATCCACTCTTCCGCAATACGCCTTAACTGCGGACGATCCTTAAGTGTATGACTGATTACAAAGTTATCAATCCAACTCGGAAACTTTTCCTCAAGCGGTGCCCACTTCCAATTTTCACCGCGCGCCTTTAATTCAGGTAAAGAAAACCCCCAAGATGCGGCTAACGATTTATTGTTGAGGTCATCCGCTGTATCAACCCCCATCCACAACCCGTTACTATAGGTCGCCAGGTGCGCCAGCATTTCACGAAAGGTTTGATTATTCAGCCGATCAAAACTCTTTAAGTCACTTTCGCTGTAACCTTGAGCAAGAGCCGTTATATACACATTATGCTCCCCCAGATCCGCGACCATAAATTGATCCTGGTACTGGGGTGACCAAAGCACTTGCCAGCTGGTCGGCGGCTGCGCCACCTTTTCAGTATTATAAATCAACCCATAAGGGCCCCAGGCAAAGGGCGCACCATAGGCTTTTCCCTCATAAGTTAAGTGATCAAGGTGTTTGAAACCTTCCCTCAAGTCAGCATAATTGGGAATATTGTCGAGGTTCAGCGGCAGCAGCAGCCCCAAGTCAAACATACGAAAACGCGAGTCGTTAATACGATTGTGCGCTGGGCTTAATATATCGGCCTTTTTGAGGCGTAGCGCTGTATAGCAATCCTCCGTTTCAGCGATATAACTCACCTCCATATGCAGCTCAACACCGTACTTTTCCAGCACAAGCCGTTGAAAAGCCTGTCGTTGAGCAACCGGCGCATAGCCTTCCCAAACCAACATCCGCAAAATCTGCGGTTCGGCAGCCACTGGCGGCGTTAAAGCTAATAGCGGAAACACAAGCCAACAGAGCCTGCGAAGCTTTATGAGAAGATCACTTATCGTCATTATTATTACTGGCCAATCAGCACGTCTGAATTGTGTTTGCCTTACTCTCCCTGGATGGACACAGATCGCGATCATGCCCGAAAAAGTGATATACCCTCTAGTCAGCCTAGCCAAAATACAGGGCTTTTCAAGCCTTCAAAACGCTTTACTAGCATCAATTACACCGATGCATTCGCCCACAATAAAAAAGGAGCCTAGGCTCCCTTTTTATTTTATTTAACTACTACCACGCCCTAGAGTGCGCGAAGGTTAATTTCAACACGCCGATTTAGCGCACGCCCGGTTACTGTCGTATTGTCCGCTACTGGGTAACGGGGCCCATAACCCGCTGCAAATAAGCGTCCACCGGCCACACCGCGGCTATTCAAATAATTAGAAACACTCGCCGCTCGTTGTTCACTGAGCCGCTGGTTTAGCTCTACACCACCGGTTGAATCAGTATGTCCGGCAATATCAACACGCGTTTTATTGAATTCCTTAAGCACCACCGCCACCGAATCCAATGTCGAATAAAACTGCGTTTTGATTTCTGATCGTCCCGTATCAAAGGTGATATTACCCGGCATAATCAGTTTAATCTCATCACCTATCCGCTGCACACGAACACCGGTACCTTCAAGCTGTTGTCGCAAAGCGGCTTCTTGACGATCCATATAATAACCAATGCCGCCGCCCACAGCAGCGCCACTGGCAGCACCAATCAACGCTCCTTTCTCTCGGTCATCATGGTTAGCCAGCGCGCCAAGGATTGCGCCACTCACTGCACCAATCCCAGCCCCTTTCGCTGTATTGCTGGTTTTTTGCTCGCCAGTGTAAGGGTCAATAG
>LUKI01000114.1 GCA_001593685.1 Gammaproteobacteria bacterium F7 | reverse complement strand
GCCCTTTGGTGACGAGATTGATCTGGATGCCTGGCTGGAGCTGAAAACTCAGCCGCAGCGCCATGAAGAGCAGCAGGATTTATACCGTTCGCGCAACAACCCGCAGCGCGATATGGCCTGTCTGCTGTTGTCGGACTTATCCATGTCCACCGATGCCGGGCTGGGAGCCAATGGTGGCTCCGAGCAGCGGGTGATTGATGTTATTCGCGACAGCATGGTGCTATTTGCTGAAGCGCTGGCCAGCACCGGCGACCCTTTCGCCATTTACGGCTTCTCCTCGGTGAAAAACAAACAGGTGCGTTATCAATTGCTGAAAAACTTTGCCGAACCCTACGGTGATGAGGCACGAGGCCGCCTGCTGGCCGTTAAGCCCGGCTTTTATACACGTATGGGGGCGGCAATTCGCCAGTCCACGGAAGTTCTCAAACTACAAAAATCTCAGCAACGATTGTTGCTGATCCTGTCCGATGGCAAGCCCAACGACATTGATCGTTACGAAGGCCGCTATGGCATTGAAGATACCCGCCGCGCGGTGATTGAAGCCAAGCAGCAGGGTCTGCAACCCTTTTGTGTCACCATTGATGAACGTGGCAACGACTATCTGCCTTATCTGTTTGGCGAACAGTGTTATGCGGTGGTTAATGACCTGGCACGACTGCCGGTCTTATTGCCGAAACTCTATTTAAATCTGACCGGTATCAACGGTTGAAACCGAGCAAAAAAGCGAAAAAAGATCATGACGAACGACATACATTATTTACCCCAGGGACGCGAAATTGAAATTTTTCAGGGCGCGGCCAATAACCGTTTGCCGGTGCTAATCAAAGGCCCAACGGGCTGTGGTAAAACCCGCTTTGTTGAATATATGGCGGCAGAACTGGGTCGGCCATTGCACACGATTGCCTGTCACGATGATCTGACGGCCTCTGATTTGGTAGGTCGCCACCTGATTGGTGCCGATGGTACCTACTGGCAAGATGGTCCTCTGACTCGCGCGGTGCGAGAGGGTGGTATCTGTTATCTTGATGAGGTGGTTGAAGCGCGTAAGGACACCACGGTGGTTCTTCACCCGCTATCGGATCACCGCCGTGTATTACCCATAGAGCGAACTGGCGAAATGATTGAGGCGCACCCGGACTTTATGCTGGTGATCTCCTATAACCCCGGCTATCAAAACCTGATTAAAGGTCTCAAACCCAGCACGCGGCAGCGTTTCGTGGCAATGAATTTTGAATACCCTAGCCCGGAATGTGAAGTGGTAATTGTCTGTCAGGAGTCCGGTATTGACAAGCAAACCGCTGAGCAGCTGGTGTCGTTGGGTAATGATTTGCGACGCCTTAAAGATCACGATCTAGAAGAAGCCGCGTCCACTCGACTGTTGATTTACGCCGCGATGATGATTCAATCTGGCATTACCAAACGTGAAGCATGCACCGCCTGTTTGGCTGAACCGCTGACCGATGAAGCGGAAACATTGGTCGCTATCCAACGTTTAATTCAGGCTTACTTCTAGCTAGGGCCTGTTCACACTAATTGAAATCCCAATGTTATGGCTAAAAATTCGCTAGACAAGGCATGAGGAGGGAGGTTTGGTTATTCCAAATGAGCGACGAATAACGCCGTATGGCGTATTTTTAGCCATAACCCGGAGGGCTGAAGCCATTTTTCCCTTCCACAGCGTTATTATTCGCTTATGTAGCTGGCTACACGGCGCTCGTAATGCCTTGTTGAAGGAAAAAATGACTTTCAGCAGTGATACTTCAATTAGTGTGAGCAGGCCCTAGACGGTTGTTGTTGTGCTTTATCAGGCGATAACCCAAGGCGAGAGCGAGCAGCGGCCAACCCCCGCCAACATTGCGGTGTGGGTGTTAATCTGGGCAGAGTTAACCGAGTTTGCGCTATTTTTTCTGGTTTATCTGGTGGTGCGATCCCACAATCCGGAGCTGTTTTCCGAGGGGCCGAAGCACTTAAATACCCTTGCCGGTGCGCTTAATACCCTGGTGCTGTTGACCAGTAGTTATTGCGTGGCGCGAGCGATGGCCGGAATGCGGGCTGGTCGTCCCGATAGCTGCATGAAGTGGCTCACGGCAACGCTGGCGATGGGGCTGACCTATTGTGGCATTAAGGCCTGGGAGTATGTCTGGAACGATGCGGCAGGCCTTGATTCGCGTACCGATCTATTCTATTCGCTTTACTATTATCTGACCTTCAATCACCTGCTGCACGTGCTGGTGGGTATGTGCACCATTACCTGGGCCATGTTCCGAGTGCAGCAGGGTGCCTTTAGTACCGAGAGCTACGAGGGGCTGGAGGGTGCGGCCTGTTATTGGCATATGATCGACCTGGCCTGGATTATCATTTTTCCACTACTTTATGTGTTGAGGTAGTGAGAATGAAGCGGCTTAACGGTTTATTCCAAATGCTATTCCGGGGCGATAAAGGCGATCGCTTTTCCATGACCGAGCGTCAATGGCTGATTGGCGTCTGGGTGGTTTTATTGGCGCTGACACTGCTGAGCGCGCTTATTGCTGAGTCGGCTGATCCTGCCATCTGGACCGTTTTGTTTATTAGTATGACGGTGACCCTGAAAGGCCAACTGGTAATAGATAGATTGATGGGGCTACGTCACGCCAACCCGCTAATTCGCGGTTTGATGTTGCTGTATTTCTATGTGTTGGCGATATTGATCGTGTTGGCATTGCTGTTTCCGGAATTTGTTGCCCGAATAACAACCCTGTAACTTTTTGATTCCTTCCCTTTTTATTTTCTCTATGCCCATATAGGCTATCGATGTTTTGTTAAGGGGTGAGAGTGTTTCGCCTTTGCCCGATAACTGTCATTTTATTTAAGGATTTTTCAATGCCCATGACCGAGGCAGCCCCATCTCTTAAAGGCCGCTTATTGAGTGGCTTTGTTCGTTTCCTGGGATTGTTACCGCTTGGTGTTAGTCGCGGACTTGGCGGGTGTGTAGGGCGCTTGAACTACCTCTTAAAAACACGTTTGGCTGAGACCTCTCGGCTTAACATTAGTCGCTGCTTTCCTGATTTAAGTTATGAACAGCGTGAAATGCTCATTAAACAGAGCATGATTGAGACAGGGCGGGTTGGTGTTGAGGTGCCGCTTATCTGGGTAAAGCCGTATGCTTGGCTGGAGAGTAAAATTCTTAAAACCCATCATCGAAACCTGCTAGATAATGCGTTAAGTGATGACGTGGGGCTTGTGTTGCTGCTGCCGCACCTCGGTAATTGGGAGATCTTTGGCCCCTACATTGCGCGCATGACGGAGATGACGGCCCTGTATCAGCCACCTAAGTTTGTAGAGATGGAGAATTTGATTCGCCAATCTCGTGAACGAGAAGGGGCCAAGTTAGTACCAACCAATAACAAAGGCGTAATGGCTCTTTTTAAAGCGCTCAAAAAAGGCGGCACCACGATCATTCTGCCAGACCAAGTGCCTGCCGAAGAGGCGGGTGAGTTTGCCCCTTTTTTTGGTGTTCCGGCGCTAACAATGACTTTAATTCACGGCTTGGTACAGCGTACCGGCTGTCAGGTAATTATGGCCTATGCGCTGCGTGTGGAGGGCGGTTTCGAATTAACCTTTGCCCAGCCAGATGGTGCCATTTATAGTGAGGATGTTGGGATCGCTCTTGCAGCGATGAATCGCAGTATTGAAGCCTGTGTTGAAGCTTGCCCCAGTCAATATCAGTGGGAGTATAAACGCTTTCGAAAACAACCGCCGGGGACACCGAAATTTTATGGCTAAGGTACGAGCTGCTGCGGTTTGATCGCGGTGCTTAATCTGCTACTATCGCTGTCCGTTCAATAGAATTTTTTGATGCCTTCGGGCATTGCTGCAGGAGTAAAAAATGGCCTCAAGAGGTGTAAACAAAGTTATTTTGGTGGGTAATCTGGGGCAGGATCCGGAAACCCGTTATTTACCCTCTGGCGGTGCAGTAACGAATGTAACGCTGGCAACGTCCGAAACCTGGAAAGACAAGAACAGCGGACAGCAGCAGGAACGTACCGAGTGGCATCGTGTGGTGTTCTTTAACCGCCTGGGTGAAATTGCGGGTGAATACCTGCGTAAAGGCTCCAAGGTTTATGTTGAAGGTTCTCTTCGCACCCGCAAGTGGCAGGGGCAGGACGGGCAGGATCGTTACACGACTGAAATTGTTGCCAGTGAAATGCAGATGCTGGATAGCCGTGGCGCAGCCAGTGGTGACTCCTTTGGTGGCGGTCAATACCAGCAGCAGGCGCCTCAACAGAATGCGCCGCAGCAGCAACAGCG
>LUKI01000113.1 GCA_001593685.1 Gammaproteobacteria bacterium F7 | reverse complement strand
GTATCTCACTTTCACTCATCCTGCTATCCTTAGTTTCTCGCTTTAAATAGTTATGTTACGAACCGACACCGGCTGAACTCTCTGCTTCGACTCATATTTTTCAAAATAACTCCCATGCAATTAATTCTCGCCTCCAGCTCTCGTTACCGAAAAGAATTATTACAACGCCTCCACCTGCCCTTTGAGTGCTGCTCCCCCGATATTGACGAAACGCCACGGCCAAATGAAACACCGGAGCAGCTGGTAAAACGCTTATCCCTTGAAAAGGCATCTAAGGTTGCCGAAGAGTTCCCTAACGCCCTGATCATTGGCAGTGATCAGGCGGCCGTTTTAAATCACGACATACTCGGCAAACCCGGCAGCGCAAAAAAAGCATTACAGCAATTACGCCATGCTAACGGGCTGACGCTACAACTAATGACCGGCCTGTGCCTGTTAAACAGCCAGACAAAACACTACCAATTGGACATGACCCCTTTTGGAGTTACCTTCAGAAACCTTAGCGATGAAGCCCTGAAGCACTATATTGAACGAGACATGCCGCTCGACTGTGCAGGCAGCTTTAAATGGGAACAGCTGGGCATCGCGCTATTCAGTAAAATGAGCGGCAATGATGTGACCGCTTTGCAGGGCCTGCCACTGATTCGTTTGATCGATATGCTGGAAGCTGAGGGCGTTAAGGTTCTCTAAGCAGCCCAAAGAGAAGCAATCTAAGGGAGAGTGAATTAACTCGAAATCTAGCAACGTCTTAAAAATTGACTCCCGCTTTCGCGGGAGTCACGGCCAAAAGGTTTAAGCTACTTAAACTGCGGCGTATTAGCACCCACACCAAACTTATTCGCCAACGTACTGGCCGCAGCAATACCCAAACGATCAGCAAATTCTTCAAAGGGCGTACGTTTGAGGCTGAAATCAACGATATTTTCTTCACCGATAACTTCACGTGCAACAAAGCCCGTACTGCCTAAACCGTCAATCAAACCAATTTCCAGCGCCTGCTCACCAGTCCAGATTAAGCCCGAAAAAACCTTGTCATTTGACGTTAGCCGATCACCGCGCCCCTTTTTGACCTGCTCGATAAACTGCTTGTGGGTCACCGATAAAACGCCTTGCCAAAACTCTTTATCCGCCTCTTTCATCGGGGAAAAGGGATCAAGAAAAGCCTTGCTTTCCCCAGCCGTAAAGACACGTCGCTCAACTCCGAGCTTTTCCATAGTGTCAACAAAACCAAAGCTGGAGGAAATCACCCCAATCGAACCGACCAAACTTGCCTTATCGGCATAAATTTCATCGGCCGCCGCCGCAATATAGTAAGCACCAGAAGCGCCAATATCGCTAATAACAGCATACACTTTAGTAGCAGGATACAACCCCTTAAGCCGCATAATCTCGTCATACACATAACCCGACTGAACCGGCGAGCCACCAGGACTGTTAATCCGCAGAATCACACCCTGCGTATTCTCATCTTCAAACGCATTACGCAGCCCTGTAACGATGGTATCAGCATTGGCAACATCCTGATCACTGATCACACCATTAATATCAACTAAAGCCGTATGAGAACCGCCCATACTTGGACCCGACTCACCTACCCAATTTGGCAGGGTGAATAAAAATAAAATCACGAATAAATAGCAAAAGGTCAGCAGTTTAAAAAAGACACCCCAGCGGCGCGCCCGGCGACTCTCTTTATTCTGCTGCATTAACAACTTTTCAATCAGCTGCCATTCCTTGTCTCCGCTGGGCTTACTCTCCCCAGACGGTTGCTCGTTCCATAAATCCTGACTCATATTTTTACCTTATACGTTAAATCTAATATAAATTTCACGACGCTGTGCTTAATAACCAATCACGTAATTCCGCCAAATGATCCACAACTAACTGCGGTCCATGTCGCTCTAATCTTTCCACCTCATGAACACCGTAACTGACACCGACACTATCCATATACGCATTAGCAGCCATCGCCAGATCAAACTCCGTGTCTCCCACCATTAACGCACGCTGAGGCTGGCAGTCCAACTCCGTCAGCAATTCAAGCAGCATCTGTGGGTGCGGCTTAGAGCGAGTTTCATCGGCACAACGCGTGCCGTCAAAGTGGCTGTGCCAATTATTATAGGCCAACAAGCGATCCAAGCCCTTGCGAGTTTTACCCGTGGCAACGGCAAGCTGGAAACCCGCTTTTCTCAAATCAGTAAGTACGGCCTCAGCCTCAGGAAAAAGTTTCAGTGTCCCGGGATTGCCCGCCACAAAATGATGTGAATAAGCCTCACACAGAAGTTGACGGCGAGTCTCTGGTTCGCAGGGATAAAGCATATGCACCGCCTCCGGCAAACCCAGTCCGATAATATTTCGTACTGCCTCAGCTGGTAGCACATCAAATTGCTGCTCCAACATGGCCGCCTGCATACTTGCGACAATATGCTGTTCGGAATCCATCAGCGTGCCGTCCCAGTCAAAAACGATCAGTGAGTATTTGCTCATTTTTGTAACTGCGTCAGAAAAGATTGCAACTGCTCATCCAGCGGCGCTTCAACACGTAGCCATTTTCCCGTCTCAGGCAATTTGAACGCTAATGATTCGGCATGCAAAAACAACCGCCGCAGCCCCATCGCCTTGAGCCGTTTATTAGTGTCTTCATCCGTATATTTATCATCGCCAGCAATAGAATGGCCAGCAAACTGACAGTGCACACGAATTTGGTGGGTGCGACCACTCACCGGATAAGCCTGTACTAGCGTATAGCCTGAAAAACGCTGTCGCACCTCGTAACGCGTCAAAGAAGGTTTACCATCCGGGTCAGCAACCACCATTCGCTCACCTGACTGCAGCGTGTTTTTTTGTAGCGGCACATCAACCTTATGCTTACGCGTTGGCCATTTGCCCACCACCAGCGCCTGGTAGTGCTTAGTCACCCCGTTAGTACGTAGCAGATCATGCAGGTAGCGCAGCATGCTGCGCTTCTTAGCGACCATAACGCAACCCGAGGTATCACGATCAAGTCGATGTACTAATTCCAAAAACCGTGCCTCTGGACGCAATTGTCGTAATGTTTCAATCAACCCCAGTTTAATACCACTGCCGCCATGTACCGCCAAGCCAGACGGTTTATTAATAATAAGCAGGCTATCATCTTCATAAAGCACAGCCTGCTCAAGCGCCTCTTTCAGGCCTTTACCGGCCTGCGGTAATTCATTGGCCTCAGCAACACGAATCGGTGGCACACGCACCACATCACCGGACTGCAATTTATAGTCGGCTTTGATGCGCCCTTTATTAACCCGCACCTCCCCTTTACGCACGATGCGATAGATACGAGTTCTTGGAACCCCTTTAAGGCGCGCGCACAAAAAGTTATCAATTCTCTGCCCGGCAGAGTCCTCCGTAATTTCAAGAAATTGCACTTTGCTAGTCCGCTCTTTAGCGTCTTGGTCTCCATGTGCCTGTCGATTTGAGGTTTCAGGTTTCGCCATCTAAAACTCTTTGTCTGATTGATGATATGGATGTTAGCTGTTATATTGTCCAGCGCTTAGCGACCAGAACAGGATCTGTTTTTCTGGTGTTTTCGAGCTAAAAGCGGCATTCGATCAAGCCCTCGAAGCAATCACAGCAACCACATTTGTTGCTTTATTTCTTGAAAACAGGGTTTTCAAACCCTCGGAGAAGCCCTTAATAAAGGCGAGATTGTACAGGCTAAGCTAACGAATTGGTATGAACTCACCACGCACTAGCGCAACAAAAGCGTGGTCAGTATTAAAGAAATTTAGGCGTCTGAGCCCACTAAATAAAGGCCAGACAGGTAGAATAATTGCGTTAACATGACAACGCGCTACCCAAACAATGTGTAATGCAAGAGGCACCAGCGGCGAGATTTGCCCCGCTTAACGGAATAACCGAGCCTCTTTCAATCTAACAGAATTGCAGTAAATACGCCGCTTTCGCGCCCAAATCAGCGTGAAAGCTAACTGAAACATTAAGTTACCAGCAAGGCTTTTGAGCCCGAAGACTGAGTAACCTGCTTAAGCCGCTGATCAAGCCAACAAACGCTAACAGCACTGCCAAAAGCAAAAGTAAGTTAACCGCAGCAAACCAGTACCGATAACCGTACCATTGCCCGGCGTTTAAAGCACAGATTAGATTGATTACGGAGTAATGTAGCACCTCGCTCTGATTGACAGGCTGTTAAATAAGCAAAAAAGCTTATAAAACCCGGGAAATAGTGCAAATCGCACCCAAAAACCGGAAAACCGTTCAAATCAGAACCAGAATAGTTGTCGTTTGGTTAACGCCTAACGAGCAATTTAAGCATGAAAAGAATGT
>LUKI01000112.1 GCA_001593685.1 Gammaproteobacteria bacterium F7 | reverse complement strand
ATCTGAGCCATGATCAAACTCTTCAGTTTAAATCTTTTACTTCTACCCGAAGGTAAGAAGTGGGTTTTGTGAAAACCCTAAACTTGGCTCGAAATATAAATCACTCACGAAAATTTCACGAGATACTTACTTTCGAAAATCGTTGCTTCGATCAACTTCAGTAAGCACCCACACGTATTGTTTCTATCGTTTGCTTCTAAACTGTTAAAGAGCGTTGAAGGGTGACCCCTTCAGAAGAGCGCGTATTATACTGACTCTTCGTTGAACCGCAACACTTTATTTCAATTAATTCATAAAGCATTTTGTTTCATTTTCCTGTCACATTTTCCCGCTAGCCTTGCTAGCCAGGACCCTGCGAAAGGGAGGGTAATTATAGCGCCGCGATTGTTGCTGGCAAGCACTAATTTAACTAATTTTATCCTCTTTCTCATAACACTTAAAACCGCTGCCCGCTTGGGCCGCCTCCGCTACAAGAGGGTGCGCATTATAACGATGCGCTGGGTAATAACAAGCGGTAATTTAAACTAATTTAAACACCCTGTTTTTACCCCCTTCCGAAGCACTAAACCCACCGTTAAACAAACCGGCTCCGCTACAGAAGGACGCGCATTATAACGATGCGCCGAGCAATAACAAGCAGTAATTTAAACTAATTTAAACACCCTGTTTTTACTCCCTTCCAAGCCCTAAATCCGCCGCTAAAAAACCGGCTCCGCTACAGAAGGACGCGCATTATATCGACACCCGACCGAATAACAAGCGCTAATTTCAACTATTTCAAAAACCCTATTTAAAGCGCTTTCCAAACAAAAACATAACCGGCCCGGACAACCCATAAACAAAGGCCAATACAAACAGAATTCGCGCCGGATCAATAAAGACAATCGAAAACACAACAACAATTGCCAGCAACACAACAAAGGGAACGCGCCCCTTAATATCAAAGTTCTTAAAACTGTAGTATTTAAAGTTACTCACCATCAACAAACCAGCGCCAGCTACTACTACCGCGCCAAACCAGGTCATCCCTGTCGAACTTATACCTTCCTGCGAACAAAACCACACCAAACTGGCCACTAGCGCCGCTGCCGGAGGACTCGCCAAGCCAACAAAGTACTTCTTATCTACCGTACCAATCATAGCGTTAAAGCGCGCCAATCTAAGCGCTGCACCCGCCAAGAAGATAAAAGCCGCCATCCAACCCACTTTCCCCAAATCAGACAACGCCCAGCTCAAGGAGACCAGTGCCGGCGCTACACCAAAGGCGACCAAGTCGCTCATGCTATCGTACTGAGCACCAAACTCACTTTCACCATCAATCAGTCGCGCCACCCGCCCATCAAAGCCATCCAAAATCATCGCAATAAAAATGGCTGTTGCAGCAGCCTCAAAGCTGCCATGCATACCCGCAACTACAGCATAAAAACCGCTAAACAACGCTGCCGATGTAAACAGGTTTGGCAGCAGATAAACTGCACGTGATTTAGATCTGGATTCCATATCAGTCATAACTTACCCACAAAAATTAAGCCGATTAAGTGCAGCACTCATCATAGCATTTACCCAACAACAAAAAACGCGACCAAGGTCGCGTTTTTTGAAGCACTTAAACCCAATTGGGTTTAGTTCTTTTCTTGGTCAACAATTTTGTTGATCCAAGGCATCATCTTACGCAGCTCACCACCCACAACTTCGATTGGATGGGCAGCATTGTTACGACGTCGCGCAGTCATTGAAGGATAGTTTGTTGCACCCTCAGTGATAAACATTTTCGCGTACTCACCATCTTGAATACGTTTCAGTGCATTACGCATAGCCGCACGAGACTCTTCATTAATAACCTCAGGGCCAGTTACGTACTCACCGTACTCAGCATTATTAGAGATAGAGTAGTTCATGTTGGCGATGCCGCCTTCGTACATCAGATCAACAATCAGCTTCAGCTCGTGCAGGCATTCGAAGTAAGCCATTTCAGGCTCGTAACCGGCTTCAGTCAGAGTTTCAAAACCCATCTTAACCAGCTCAACCGCGCCACCACAAAGAACTGCTTGCTCACCAAACAGATCTGTCTCAGTTTCATCTTTGAAAGTGGTTTCCAAAATACCGGTACGACCACCACCGATGGCAGACGCATAGGACAACGCCAACTCTTTCGCTTTACCAGAAGCGTCTTGGTAGATAGCGATCAGATCAGGAATACCACCACCTTTAACGAACTCGGAACGCACAGTGTGCCCCGGCGCTTTTGGCGCAACCATGATTACATCCAGGTCAGCACGAGGCACAACCTGGTTGTAGTGGATCGCGAAACCGTGAGCAAAAGCCAATGTTGCACCTTCTTTAATGTTAGGAGCAATTTCGTCGCGGTAAAGATCAGACTGAAACTCATCTGGAGTCAGGATCATCACCACATCAGCACCTGCAACCGCTGCCGGCACTTCAGAAACCTTCAATCCATGTGCTTCAGCTTTAGCAACTGAAGAAGAACCTGCTCGCAGTCCAACAGTGACATCAACACCAGAGTCATTCAGGTTACAGGCGTGAGCGTGACCCTGTGAACCATAACCGATGATGGCAACTTTTTTGCCCTTGATGATAGATAGATCACAGTCTTTATCGTAATACCTTTGCATATCAACCTCTAAAATTTGGGGTAATTTATATTCTTAAAAATATTAAATACTTAAATGACGCTCGCCACGCGCGATACCGGAAACACCGCTACGCACAACTTCCATGACCAACAATGGATCAACGGCTTCCAAAAACGCATCCAGCTTGCTGCTTGTACCGGCTAACTGAATGGTAAAAATCGACGGCGTCACATCAATAATCTGGCCACGGAAAATATCCGTCACCCGTTTAATTTCTTCCCGCTGCGCACCAACAGCTCGCACCTTAAGCAATAACAGCTCGCGCTCAATATGAGCATCATCAGCCAGGTCCATCACCTTCACCACATCAATCAAACGATTAAGATGCTTGGTGATTTGCTCAATAACGCGATCCGAACCAAAAGTCGTAATGGTAATTCGCGATAATGTCGCATCTTCAGTCGGGGCAACATTCAAGCTAATGATATTGTAGTTACGCTGCGCAAACAGACCGACAATACGCGACAGCGCGCCCGGCTCGTTCTCAACCAGTACCGAAATAATATGTCTCATTAGGTACGCTCCGTTTTGCTAACCCACATATCACGCATCGCGCCCGGCGCAATTTGCATGGGGTATACGTGTTCACTTGGATCAACTTCGATATCCATGAACACCAAACGGTCTTTCAATGCGAAACACTCACGCATTTTTTCTTCCAACTCTTCACGCTTCGTTACGCGAATACCGACGTGACCATAGGCCTCAACCAGCTTCACAAAATCAGGCAGCGAATCCTCATAAAGAATTTCAGAATAACGCCCCTCATAGTGCATATCCTGCCACTGCTTCACCATACCCAACGCCGAGTTGTTCAGGCAGATAATTTTCACTGGCAAGTTATATTGCATACAGGTAGAGAGTTCCTGAATACACATCTGGATACTACCTTCACCCGTTACACACACCACATTGGCATCTCGGTGAGCAAACTGCGCACCCATCGCTGCAGGAAAGCCATAGCCCATTGTGCCTAGACCACCAGAGTTCAACCAACGGCGAGGCTCATCAAACATATAGTATTGAGCCGCAAACATCTGGTGCTGCCCCACATCCGACGCCACATAAGCGTCACCATCGGTTACCTTATACAGCATGGAAACCACTTCCTGCGGCATCAACTTTTCACCATCGGTCTTATAACGCGGAGCAACCTGTAAGCCATAACGCTGACGCCACTCGTTAAGCTGCTTCCACCAGGATGTCAAAGCCTCTTGATCAGGCTTGATCTCAGAGCTTTTAACCTGTTGCAGAACGCGCGCCAGCACATCTTTTACATCGCCAACAACCGGCACATGCGCCTCAACGATCTTAGAAATCGTCGCCGGATCGATATCCACATGCACAATAGTCGCGTTCGGGCAGAATTTGCTGACCGTATTGGTCACACGATCATCAAAACGCGCACCCACAGCAAAAATCAGATCACTGTGATGCATCGCCGTGTTGGCTTCAAAGGTACCATGCATCCCCAGCATACCGAGATTCTGTTTGTGTGTGCCTGGATGCGCACCCAAGCCCATCAGCGTACAGGTAACGGGGTAACCCAGCGTTTCTGCCAACTCACACAACTCCTCACTGGCATCACCGAGAATCACACCACCACCGATATAAATCACCGGGCGCTTAGCCTGCAGCAATAACTCAACAGCTTTCTTAATCTGCTTTGGGTGCCCTTTAACCGAAGGGTTATAGGAGCGCAAATTCACCTTTTCAGGGTATTCGTAAGGGAACCGCTCTGTTGGTGCCGTTGTATTTTTCGGAATATCAATCACCACCGGCCCCGGTCTGCCAGTCGTCGCAATATGAAACGCCTTTT
>LUKI01000111.1 GCA_001593685.1 Gammaproteobacteria bacterium F7 | reverse complement strand
ACCCATATTACTGTTTGCTGTGAGTAGGCTTGATAAAGGCGCGAATCAGGGTTCAGATGCCAGTGCGACAGCCGTATAAACAGAAATAGCGCAGCGCAGGTGGCAAGCAGCAACCAGCCAAGATTGCCAATACCTTCCGGCAGGCTTATGTCCTGATGCAGTGACGCACCAAATAGGTAGCCGGGCAATACATACAGCGGAGCCCAGCCCAATGCAGAAATAAAATTGATACACACAAAACGAACCGACGGCATGTCCAGCGTGCCGGCCACCAGCGGCAATACCGGACGAATCGGTCCGACGAAGCGGCCAATAATAATGCTCTTGCCGCCGTGCCTCCTGAAAAACTGTTCGCCATTAGCTAACCAGTGCGGGTAATTCCTGAAGGGCCAGAGGCCATGGATATGGCTCTTCAGGCTCTTACCCAGAAAAAAGCTTACACAATCACCAGCAATCGCGCCGACTAAAGCACTACCCAGTGTCAACCAAACATCAAGTGTACCGCTGCCAGCGACAGCGCTGGCACCAAACAGTAATAAAACACCCGGAATAACAATGCCGGCAATCGCCAGCGACTCCAGAAAGGCAATGGCCGCGATGGAAACAGCAACCCACTGCTGGTGCGCAGCCAGCCAATCAAGGAAGGGTTGTATGGGGGTTAAGTCCATAGTGGTTTTACGTGAGGATGAATGACCGGTGGAGCATAACGGTAACCTGAAAGGAATTACAGGCTGTATTTGCTTTGTTTGCCTGTGATTTAAGTCAGCATGTTGAAAATATAGGCTATAGTTTAAACCACTTGTCCTGGCAAATTGACCGGGTATCTAATGCTGGCTGACGCTAGCTAAATTGTTTGCTAAAAGAATATTATGAAAAATAAATTCAAAAACGCAACGGGCTTCACACTGGTTGAGTTAATGGTCACGCTTGTGGTGGCGGCTATTCTTTTGTCAATCGGAATGCCGAGTTTTACGGAGTTTATCAGAGATAATAAAACAGTATCGGAAACCAGTAGATTAGTAAGAGATTTAAACTTCACGCGTAGTGAAGCAGTGCAGCGTGGTGTGCCCGTCAGCCTGTGCCGAGGAACGGTCGCTGGTTGTGGGAATAATCCTTGGGAAGATGGTTGGATAGTTTTCACGAATATTAACCGTAACAATGCTTTAGATGGTGCTGATGCGGTTATACAGGTCAATGAAGGTCTGGATGCTAATTTCACCTTGAGAGCCGGAGGTAATATTGTGACTTACCTGCCCAGCGGTAATTTATTAAGTGGCGCTGATACTTTCAAGGTTTGCCGCCCTGATCAGGATACTGCACGTTCTCGAGCGGTAGATATTTCAGTGACTGGCCGAATCAGTGTTTCAACTGTCGCGGCAGGAGGTTTAACGTGCCCGTGAATAAATACCCTCATAGCCCGGCTTTGGGTTTTACGTTATTTGAATTATTGATCGCCGTATTAGTGCTTGCCGTTGGTTTGCTTGGGCTGGCGACCATGCAGGCGCAAGGGCTGAAAAGTAACAACAGCGCGGAACTGCGAACCGAGGCGACTTTTTTGGCGATGGATATAATCGATCGTATGCGCTCGACCATGGTGCCTAACACTGCTACCCCCGCGAATCCTCCTATAGTCAATGCCGCTTATGGCGGCGCTACGACACCCGTAGTCATCAATAAAGCTAATACGCACTCCTGTTCTGCTCCGCCACCTGCGCCTCCAGCATGTCAGTCGACAGCGGAGCAGGACTTGAGTGACTGGGCGGAGGCAGTGCGTGATCAATTAGGCGGTGGTGATGCGACCAGCCTCACCTGGGGCGCGAGGATTGAGCAAACCGGCGGTGTTTATATGATCACCCTAATGTGGGATGACGAACGTACTGGTGCGACAGGAACGGCTTGTGGCGGTGATCCTGAGGTAGATATGACCTGTTTTCAGACACTGTTTCGGCCCTAGTTAATTGAAAGTAAAGATAGTTCAGGATAACGACATGAATAGTTTGCCTGTCAAAAAACGAATAAAAAATGACGCCGCAGGTTTTAGCTTGGTTGAGTTGATGGTGGCCATGGCGTTAAGCATGCTGTTGTTGCTGGGCGTGGTCAGTATTTATACCAACTCTAAACAGACTTACAACATGCAGGAAGGAATGTCGCGGTTACAGGAAAACGTACGCTTTGCGATGGGACGGTTGACGCGTGAAATCAGTGCTTCCGGGTATCTGGGGTGCCTGGAATCCGCCCGCGCCATTGGTGGTGCTCCGGTGATTGTCAATACACTGGCGGTGAATACGGGTGTTTTTGATTTTGTCGGGCCTGTGACTGGCACGGTTGGTGGCGGTAGAAACGGCTCGGATGTGATTACCATCAATCGTGCTATTGGTATTTCAGCAATACCACTTGAGGCGCCGATGAAAGATGTTACTGATGATATTACGCTTGACTCCAGTCACCCTGAGTACGCCAGACTGAGTCAGGGTGACACGCTGGTGGTGGCGGACTGCTCGCGTGCGGCGGCTTTTATGGTGACCAATACTCCAGTCGCGGGCGATAGCGGTGTAATACAGCACGCAACCGGTGTGACGGTCAACGGGCAATCTAATGCAAGCGAAGATCTGGAGTGGGTGTTTGGTTCGACTCAAAACTCTCAGGCCACGCTGATGCGAGTGACCGGCAACACCTATACCATCGGTAATAGCGCTCGCGGAGCCTGCACTGCGGCAACGCCGGGGTTCTGTGCGTTAACTGAAAATGGTAACGAGCTAGTGGAAGGCGTTGAGAGCATGACAGTGATGTATGGCACCGATACCAATGGCGACTCAGCCGTTGATCAATATGTGGATGCAAACGGGGTGGCTGACTGGAATAGCGTCGCCAGTGTCCGTATTACCCTAGTGGTGAATGAAGTGGAGCGTGTGCAGGGCAGTAATAACGGTATCACCAATGGTAACCCCAAAACCTTTGTTAACACCATTCGTGTACGCAGTCGAGGTGTGTGATGAGTCAACAATCGACGGAAATATTTAGTGCCATGAACTTGAGGTTTGTCAACAGATCGCGTCAATCAGGGTCGGTCTTAGCGATCAGCCTGGTGATCTTGCTGGTGCTTACGATTCTCGGTGTGAACTCCATGAGTTCACTAATGTTGGAAGAAAAAATGGCTGCTAATACGCGTCAATCCATGGTCGCTTCGCAGGCCGCAGAAGTCGCCCTGCGTGCTGGTGAAGACTGGATACGAAATAATGTGACAGCGGCGACAGACATATCCCAGTTTTCGAACGGAACAGCGGGACTTTATTCTCACTCAGGGAAATTAAACCCGCCGCTCGGCGTTTTTACGGACAACACCTTCTGGACTAACAATGGTGTTGCTGTTGGCGGTATCGCTGCGATTGATCCTGCTGGAGCCAAAACGCAATCGTTATTTCAGGATCCTCGTTACATCATTGAGTATCTGGGGCGAGTGAGTGAAGATGCTAGAGATGATGCGTTGGATATTATAAACGATGTCGTCGTCGATAAACGTGAATATGCCTTTCGTATCACCGCTATTGGTTATGGTGAAAACCCCAATGCACGGTTTTTAGCACAAAGCACTTACCGGATTAGACTTTAAGAGAGAAAAAGGCTGCTTATGCAGTATTTCTGCACAGGCTTGTCAGGAGAGCAATATGAATTTATTGAATAACAGGTATTTTTTGGCAAGCTTTGTACTTGCTGTTTCTGCCGCTAACCCTGCTGGTGTTTTGGCGGCGCCGGGTAATATTTCTGATAGCCCCTTGTTTCTCTCAACAGCGGTGCAGCCCAATATATTCTTTCTGGTGGATGACTCCGGAAGTATGGACTGGGAGGTGCTAAAAACCAATGGTGCATTGATTGCGCATGGAGCAGGCTCTAATTCAGGTGATCTGGACTTTTCTCCTAATGATAACATTGAAGATTTAGAGCATTGTGCGGGTTATAACGCAATGGCCTATGACCCCGGCACCACCTATACGCCATGGAGCGGTATAGATAATAGTGGCTCAACTTTCCAGGACCAGCCTGTAACTGCGGCAATATGGGATCCATATAATACTACTTCTGGTGTCAGAAATCTGCTGAATGCCGATAACACCGGCGTTGCTGCTGTTTATGGAGTGTGGGTTGATGCCGATAGCGATGGCGTCTATGACGCCGGTGAGTGTCCCTCTGTTACAGGGCAGAATGGTGCGGGCTTTACTGTTCGATCTGCTTCCTTTACTGACCCGCGCTGGGTATTTGTTAATACTCTGACAGCCGCCCAGCAGACTAATTATGCAAACTGGTACAGTTATTACCGTAAGCGCGAATTCGTCGCCAAAAAAGCGCTGTCAGAAATCCTGTTTGATTCAACCTCACGGGTTGGCTTGGCAACCCTGCATAATAACAACAACGTAGGAACTGCTATTAAAGATGTTGATGATATCACTACGCCCGTAGCGTACCGTGCCATCCCGCCGAGTTAAAA
>LUKI01000110.1 GCA_001593685.1 Gammaproteobacteria bacterium F7 | reverse complement strand
CAGAGGTCGCGTTACTCAAACATACCGCCGATAAAAATTTTGCCGTGGTTGATGCGGCCATGAATGACTTAATCCGTCCAGCCCTATATCAGGCATGGCAAGCGATTGAAGCCGTTAAACCGCGCCATGGAGCAACTCATCGTTACGATATTGTTGGCCCCATCTGCGAAACCGGCGACTTTTTAGGCAAAGACCGTGAACTATCGCTGGAAGCTGGTGATTTACTAGCAATCCGCTCCAGTGGTGCCTACGGCTTTACCATGAGCTCCAATTACAATTCACGTAATCGCGCGGCAGAAATCATTGTCGATGATGAGCAGTGCCACGTTGTACGCCGTCGTGAAAGTTTTGCTGACCAAATTGCACTGGAATCAGTATTACCTGCGTAAAACTAACATTGGATTAGCATGCAAAATCCATTAGCCTAGAAACTCGCTCACTAATTTTGGGGTCGCATCGCCAAATGCTTTTAAAATTCACCAAAATGCACGGATGTGGCAACGACTTTATGGTCATTGACCTTGTCAGCCAGTACGTCAAGCTTAAGTCACACCTGATTCCTCGCTGGGCTGACCGTCATTTTGGTATTGGTTTTGATCAACTACTGGTCGTTGAGCCACCCCAATCGCCAAAAGCCGATTTCCGTTACCGTATTTTTAACGCTGACGGCTCTGAGGTTGAGCAATGCGGCAATGGTGCCCGCTGCTTTGCACTTTTCGTGCGCGACAAAAAACTCACCAACAAAAAACACCTCATTGTCGAAACCAAAGGTGGCGTTATTGAGCTACACGTCACCAGCAACAATGAGGTAACAGTGGATATGGGCATCCCAACACTGCAACCCTCAAAAATCCCCTTTGAAGCTAAAGAGCAGGCCATCAGTTACAACATTGACATTAATGGGCAACCGCTCGATATTAGCGCCATCTCGATGGGCAACCCACACGGCGTCACCCTCGTTGAAGACGTTAACACTGCTGATGTTGAGACGTTAGGGCCTCTTGTGGAAGGGCACTCGCGCTTTCCCCAGCGTACCAACGCCGGTTTTATGCAAATTATCAGCCCATCGGAAATAAGCTTACGTGTTTATGAACGCGGTGCCGGTGAAACGCTGGCCTGTGGTACGGGCGCCTGCGCCGCCGTTGTCGCAGGGCGCTTGCGTGGTTTGCTTGAGGAGAGCGTCACCGTACATTTACCCGGCGGCAGCCTAAATATCGTTTGGCCTGGCGAAGGTCAGCCCGTCAAAATGACTGGCCCCTGCAAAAAAGTTTTTGAAGGGCGCATTTATCTATGAACAAGAGCCTGTGAACTACAACCCATGAACGACGCATCCAGCACACTAAGTCAACTGCCCGAACAGGAGGCAGCAACCCCTCAGCAAGTTGCTGATTTTTTACTCAGTAATCCAGACTTTCTGGAAGAGCACAGCTACCTGTTGACCGAGCTCACCATAAAACACCAATCGGGACAGAGCATCTCTCTGGTTGAGCGCCAAGTGGCCGCACTGCGCCAGGAAAACAAGCAACTTAAACAGCAGCTTTCAACACTTATTAGCAATGCTCAACAAAATGATCAATTATTGGAGAAAACCAAAGTCCTGCTTCTACAGCTGATTAACAGCGAGGGCTGCAGCGAAATCCAATCGCAAATCGAGTTTACGCTGCAAAATGATTTTGGCAGTAGTGCCTGTAAGCTGTTGCTGATCACAAATGAAGAAGGTGCCGGCCACATTTCTTATCCACAAATAAAAACAGAGCTTTCACGCTTCCTTGAAAAGGAACGTGCCTACTGTGGTCTGTTGCGTGAACAGGAAAAACAGCTGTTGTTCACCGAGCAGGCAAAGCAGGTGGGGTCAGCGGCAGTACTGCCGCTACGTAATAATGGCGAGCTTATCGCGCTGCTAGCCATTGGTAACGCCGACAAAGACTATTATCGCGAAAATATGAGCACCAGTTTGCTGGACTATATTGGCGAAGTAACGTCCAACCTTCTCACAAAGTAATTCCATAAGGAAATAGCCCCGCTGCTATAGCGGGGCTTAAACACTAAGTTAACCGCTCAAATAATAAATCCCAGACACCGTGCCCCAGCCGTTCGCCTCGGCGCTCGAATTTAGTTTCCGGGCGATAAGCAGGCTTTTCACAAAACCGCCCGTCAACCGCTTTATTTTTAAAGCCAGGTGCTTCGGCCAACACTTCCAACATATGCTCCGCGTAGGGCTCCCAGTCAGTTGCGGCATGAAAAATCCCGCCAATTTTAAGTTTTTCTCGAACCAGTGCCATAAACTCAAGCTGAACGATGCGGCGTTTATTATGCCGCTTTTTATGCCAGGGATCGGGGAAAAACAGCTGTAACCGGTCAATGCTCTGCGCCGGAATACAGTGATTAAGCACTTCAATGGCATCAGCACAATAAACACGCAGATTTTTCAGCTGGTACTCTTCATCCGCCAGGTGCAAAAGACGTCCGACACCAGGGCGATGCACTTCAATACCAATAAAGTTAGTTTCTGGCGCGACTCTGGCCATTTCTGCCAGAGAATCCCCCATGCCAAAACCAATTTCCAGCACCACGGGTGCGCTATTTTCAAATAACGCCTGCGGCTCAATCATGCCGTCACCCAACTCCAATCCATAGGCAGGCCAAGACTCCTTATAACCACGCTGCTGGGCTTCTGTCATGCGTCCAGCACGGATGGCAAAACTTTTTATACGGCGCTTTTTATTCTCGTCGACAGTCTCGTTACTCATATCACTTTTTTACAGTTTTAAATTTAAATGCAGCGCATACCATTAATAGCCAGCCAAACATAAATGCAAGGCCGCCAATTGGGGTAATAGGCCCAAGCCATTTAGCCCCTGTTAGCGCTAACCCGTACAGGCTACCGCTAAACAGCAACATACCTGCAATAAAGAAATAACCACAGCCATACAGCAATTTTTGCCCGGGTAACTGCTGCGATAAAACTGCCACTAACAGTAACGCCAAGGCATGATACATCTGATATTGCACACCGGTATTAAAGGCCGCCAGCAGATTAGCGTCAATTTGTCCGCGCAACCCATGAGCAGCAAACGCGCCCAACGCCACAGCCAGCAAACCAGCTAACCCGGCGATGATAATAAACACCCTTGTCATGAAGACTTCCCACCGTTTAAATCTTATTAACCTTTAGCCACAAAAAAGCCGCTGCTGGCTCCAGCCGGCAGCGGCTTTAAGTGATCAGATAAACAGCTATGCCTGCATCGCTACTTTGATCTTTTTCATAGCATTTTTTTCAAGTTGACGAATACGCTCAGCAGAAACGCCGTATTTGTCCGCCAGATCATGCAAGGTTGATTTCTGTTCAGATAACCAACGTGCGTTGAGAATGTCCTTGCTACGCTCATCGAGATCAGCCATAGCCTCAAACAGTTTGCGGTTAGAGGTCTCCTGCCAGTTTTGTTGCTCCAGCAAATCAACCGGATCACAGCGTTTGTCTTCCAAGTAATTCGCCGGTGCCTGATAGGCGCTGTCATCGTCATCATCGGCACCCATATCAAAGGGCGCATCATGCGCACTTAAGCGGCCTTCCATCTGACGCACAACCTTGGCATCAACTCCCAGGTCTTCTGCAATCGCATCAACTTCATCGTTGCTCAACCACGCCAGACTTTTCTTGGCCCCACGCAGGTTAAAAAATAACTTCCGCTGCGCTTTAGTGGTCGCAACTTTAACGATACGCCAGTTACGCAGAATATATTCATGGATTTCAGCTTTAATCCAATGCACCGCAAAGGACACCAGACGTACACCACGTTCAGGATCGAAACGTTTAACGGCTTTCATCAAGCCTACGTTACCTTCCTGAATCAAGTCGCCCTGCGGCAGGCCATAGCCAGAATAGCTTTTAGCGATATGCACAACAAAACGTAAATGCGACATAATCAACTGACGCGCCGCTTCCAAGTCTTCCTGATAATACAAACGTTCAGCGAGTTCCTTTTCCTGTTCTGCTGTAAGTACAGGAATACTAGACACAGATGTAACATAAGCAGCCAAATTCTGCCCAGGTACCATATTGTCCATTGTTGCCAAGTACTTCATAAAAACTCCGGTATAAAATCGGTCTGGAATGTTAGCACGGGCATTTAGAAGTGCCAATAACCAAAAAGTTCCTTTAATACCATTTGGTTATAAAGCACGACGAGAAATATTCTTATCTTGGCTCAATCTTGTTCAAATGTCGCCCCACAGCCAACCAAGCCCCGAGCAAGCCTAGCAGCGAACTAAATAGCCAGAGCGTCAAAGTGGTTAAAAAGCTTAATCCAGATAAGCCGAAGTCACCATCATAGGCTGCCACCAGCTCTGATACGGTTCCTGACAGCCAATAGATCACAATATTAACCAACAGCCAGGCCAATAAACCGCCCCCTAAACCAAACCAGATGCCGGTATACAGAAACGGACGTCGGACAAAAGCATCCGTTGCACCAACCAGCTT
>LUKI01000109.1 GCA_001593685.1 Gammaproteobacteria bacterium F7 | reverse complement strand
GTGCGATAGCGATCAGTAAATGTTTGATATCCACCTCAACACTCCCTCAATTTTAACCCACTCGGGGCTTAACGGTTTTAAGAACAGTCGCTGGCGCTGGTGTTTTTGAAACTGATTGAATAACAGCCAGAGGGAGAGGGCGGTAAGGATTAATCCGAAAAAAAGGTAAACGGACAAGGTTGGCTGCCTGCTAAGAATTGGGGAGTACTCGTTGTACTGGATCTTAATTGAATAGAACCTTGTTTTGCAAAACTCTCTATTCAATGTAAATGCTGCTACACTAATGCGCATAGTAATACGCATTCGGAGTGCTTATGCAAACATTATATGATCAAGATGCGCCTAAAAAAGCCGCTAACCTGAGTATAAATAGTGACTTACTCAGTAAGAGCAAGGCGTTAAATATTAATTTGTCAGCAACTTTGGAGCAGGTGCTTAGGGATAAATTGGCCGAAAAGGAAGCTGAGAACTGGCAAAAAGAGAATAAGCGCGCGATCCAGGCCTATAACGATATGGTTGAAGAGCATGGTCTTTTCTCCGATGAGCATCGGTCATTTTAATGGCTCAGTTTGACGTTTATGAAAATACAAGCAACTCTACGCGAAGGGCTTATCCCTATATTTTAGAACTGCAAAACGATGTGATCTCTGAGCTTGCAACGCGGATTGTTGTGCCGCTAGCCGATATTGCTGTGATGGGGAATGAAGCGTTTAAGGGGTTAACGCCACGAGTCAGTTATGAAGGGAAAGAACTATTAATATTAATCCCGCAAATTGCGTCCATGAGCACTAAAAGCTTAAAGAATCCCATCGGTTCATTGTCTCATTTGAGGAAGGAGATAATTGCTTCTCTGGATTTTGCCATTACAGGCGTTTAGTCTGGATACCGATTCAGTGGGTTTTGGAAAATCATAAAAAAAGGCCGGGGACTTTCGTCTCCGGCCTTTTTAATTACAGCGTTTCTAACAGGCTTAGCGACCGTATGTGTCGATGCCTGGCAGAGGACGGTGATACTTAACAACGTTGCTGTAAGCTTCGGAAGCAGCCAGCAGACCTTTCTCAGCGTCAACCGGAATACCCGCTTCTTCAACTGATTTCAGGAACGCGATAGAGGCAGACAGTGCGTGCTGTGGCTGAATGCCGCCAGTCGCACACAGACGCCAGCCCAGATCAGGAGCACCTGGGATAGCCGCTGCTTCAACAGCGTGCTTGAAGTACATGATGTTCAGTACTTCCATGATTTTCGCTTCACCGAAACCTTCTGGTGATTTAACTGCTGTTACGGCGTTAGAGGCAATGCTGTCGTCTTTAGCAACCAGCTCTAAACCAGCGCCTTTTACGGCAGCGCGGAAAACTTCAGAACAGTCTTTGTGACGCTCACAAGCGCGGTCGATACCTTCGATCGCAATTGCATCCAGAGCGGCTGCGAATTGTGCGTAGTTGCCCGGTGTTTCAAGGTGCAGACCCAAAGAGTCCATCGCGTTGATCATTTTGCTCAGGTGCAGGTAGTGTTGGCCTTTTTTGATGCCAGCTTCTTCCAGTTGCTTGTCGTGCTCAAGAACCAGCTTAACAGCGCGGTCACTCATAGACAGCATGCCGATACCTGGAGTACCCATGATGCCTTTCTGGCTACAGCCGAACAGCATGTCGATACCCATTTCTTTCATGGAGCAAGGCATGCTACCAATAGAAGAAATACCGTCGATGCAAACCAGTGCAGGGTGGTTCAGTTCGTCCAACAGATCACGGATTTTCTTAGGATCAGTTGTTACACCAGCGCCAGTTTCGTTTTGTGGAGCCATAACCATTTTGATGGTGTGCTCAGTATCAGCAGCCAGAACTTCACGGCACTGATCGTATGGCAGATCTTCACCAATTTGGCCTTTCAGACGAATAACGTTACGGCCCAGGTTTTCAACACAGTTACCCATGGCAGTAGAGAACGCGCCAATTTCCATCGTTACGATGGCTGGCTTGTCAGAACCTGCTTCTTCTGGAGTGCGCAGAGCGCCAGCAGCTGCTTCAGTAGCAGAAGTACCGGAACCCGTGAAGAACAAAGCGCGACCGCCTTCTTGCATGTCTACCAGTTTGCCGTACTCAGCACGAACAGCTGTGAAGAAGTTAGCAACACCAGGACCACGCATACCGCGAGTTTGGTTAGAAGAGAACTGAGTAACCAGTTCTGAACCAAACGCTGGGCCAGGAGTAACGTTGATGATCTTGCTGTGCGGAGACCAGATAGCATCTTTACCGTTCAGGAAGTCGTGCTCAAGAGGGCCAACTTGGTCTGTCTCAACCAGACGACGAAGTCCGGACAGTGGAGAAATTAGTTTATTCGTCATTTACTAGTACCTTTAAGTATTTACACGTTTTCAATTCTGACAATTCACAAAAGCTCGAGATCAATCAGAAAGCGAGCCAAGCTGTTTCGATAACCTATGTGCCATAGGGATAACTAACGGTGCTCTGTTTCCGCAGTGTTTTTTTGAACACGGCCTTTTTTGCAGCCAGCGATTTTACCACACTAATCAACAGAGAAAAGGCCGGGGACGATTTTAATTCAAGGAAATGATTGTGAAACTAGTCATTGCATGAGTGTTTGTAATTCATGATTTATAGTTTTCTTGAATCATAAGCCCAGTGCAGAAGCGCTTGACGTTGTTTTTTACGACAAGAAAAGTCAAAGGGTTCACAATATTTTTTGATGGCCCCTTTGTGGCGATTGAATGCACGCCATCTTTTTATTTGGCGAAGGTCGTCATCGGTGCGCCGTCCCAGGTAATATCGGCAATACCATTGAAACCAGCCGCGCGGATCCTGTGGGTGTATCCATCCTTTTTGCTGCCATTCACTTAACGGTTGTGATGCATCAACAGCAAAATAATTTAGCGTTATGTCTTTCTTGTCAGGACTCAACTGGGCACCTGTAAACCAGTCGGCTGGAAACTCCTGCTGGCAGTCGTTCAAATATTTGCCGCCAAACACGCCCAGCTTAAGCATCGCCTTGGGGGTTAAATCGGGTTCGAATTCAAACTGAAAATTCTCACCCTCAGGCTCAACAAGCGAGTAGGCATAGTCCTTTTGCATGCTGTCGTTGACGTGAATTTCGGTCATAAATTGTTTAATAGCATTAGTTCGCCAGGGTGCGGCTGCATGTAAAAGGAGTTTGTAATATAAGTATTTGGATGACGCCTGAAATGATGGCGGAGTAGGGTGATTGGCACAATCAGGGGTAATAAGCCTTTTCGGTATTCGTCTATGGCTGCGCGTAACTCCTGTTTATCGTCCGTATCCAAGTGGTTTTTTAGGTAGCCCTGGATGTGCTGCAAGGTGTTTACATGGTTGTTTCGTGTGGCAATTATTTTTAGCAGTGCCATCATGTTTGTGAGATAGCGTTGAGACAGTGCTTCAAGATCGGAAGCGGTTGTATCCGCTAAGAGGGCACCGAGCTCTTTGGCTTTGAGCTGATTATGACTCATGAAAATATATTTGTGTTGAGCATGAAAGCTTTGTAGTTTGGCTAAGCTGATTTCTTCGCTTGCTAAAGCTTTCCAGCGGGCGTAGATATAAACGCGCTGAATAAAGTTTTCGCGTAAGCGGGCGTCTTCTAGCCGTCCTTCTTCTTCAACCGGTAGATTAGGGAAGTTCTGCATCATGCGTTCAGCGTACAAACCAATGCCTTTTCGAGTGGGCATATCGTCTTTGTAGACTTTGACTCTTTCCATGCCGCAGCTGGGTGAATCCTTTTTCAGGATGTAACCGCATAATTCTTGATGCCAGTTTTTTTGTTTTTCAGCAGATTCGCGAAGTTGGTCAGTCACATCTAAGTCTGTTGTTTTCGTACCAACGCAGCGGACGGTATCATCGATGGAGACTAAACGAATGGTTTCCCTTGGTATGCCTAATCCGATACTCACTTCTGGGCAAAAGGGTCGAAATTCAAAATAGTCAGCCAGTACGCTGGTGATATAAGAATTTTTCTTATGACCGGAATCAAAGCGAACTTTTTCACCGAGTAAACAGCTGCTGATACCAATATTAATTTCTGTGTTAACTGACTTATCCATAAGTGAATACACCTGTGTGAAAAGACTGATTTATTAATTATTACGAACGTTAAGGTTTGGCAGTCTTCTAGTTATTCCTTTCGGCTCTATATTTTAAATATTAGCTGCTTTTATGGGTAGACGCGGTTTATCGGTGGGTAGAGAGCTGAAATAAATAATAGCGGGGAGCCGTACCATTTTTGTTCGGCCGTTAATTCGTGCTGATTTCTAAATGTAGGTCTACACTTAACTGCACAATATGACATGTTGGTGTTTGGCGTACCTATAAATAATGAACGAACAACGAAGTGATATTCTCGATATTTCGCGTGAGGTCTCGGATAAAATCGGTGACGATTTTTTTCGTGCGCTGGTTTTGGAACTCTCCGAAGCACTCGATTGCGACTATGGATTAATCGCTGAAATTGATAAAGAAAACGCCGTCTCAAATATATTGGGTTTATGCGCCGACGGTAAAATGGT
>LUKI01000108.1 GCA_001593685.1 Gammaproteobacteria bacterium F7 | reverse complement strand
TAACGGTAGTGGCTACCCTCAGGGCCTAACGGGCACAGGAATCCCTCTACTGGCACGTATTGCCGGTCTAGTTGACACCTATGACGCCATGATCACCCCCCGCCCTCACGCCAAAGCACGCTCCTCCTATAACGCCATGCAGGAGTTAATCGACACAAAAGGTGAGCTGTTTCAGGAGCCCCTCATCGAGCAGTTTATTCAAGCCATTGGGCTTTTCCCAACAGGCTCAATTGTTGAATTGAATAGCGGCGAAGTGGCAATTGTTATCAACCAAAACTCCTCCCGTCGCCTAAAACCCGAGGTAGTGGTGATACTTGACAAAAACAAGCAACAAAAGTCACCGTTTGACCTGATTGACCTCTCGAAAACCAGTTTAACGGGCGCCGATGCCTGCTGGATCGTTCGAGAACTTGAACCCGGAGCCTACGGCATTAACCCAGAAGATTACTTTATCTGATGCCCGCAACGAACCCTGCCAGCTACCTCTGCATCATTGGCATGGCCGACTATGAGGAGATAGTTGATACCCACGGTACCGAATCCGCCAAACTGCTGCGTGAAGAATTTTTTCATCGTGCCAAACAGTGGGTTCGCCCCAGCGACCCATCCAATGTCTTGCGTGATGGCCGCTTTCTGGTGTTATTAAAGGGGGTGTCGACAGCCCCGCAATTACAGCTGGCAACCGCAAAGCTTAAGCGCCTTTTCAGTACCCCCTACAACTTATTCGGTGAGGAAACACCAATCAAGGTATGTGCCGGCTTTGTTTTATTAGATGGCGATACCACCACCATCGGCCAGACAGAAATACAAAGGGCGCGCAAAGCACTTCGTCAAGCCGTTCGTTCAGACCGGCTCTACGAAGTATTTGACGAACTCAATCAGCAAAGCGTCGACCAGGAGAAACAGCTACTCAACGCGCTGGAAATAGCCACCGCCAACGGTGAGCTTCAGCTGTACTACCAACCCAAAATCCACCCAGCCTATGGATCGCTGGTTGGTGCCGAAGCACTAATGCGATGGCATACCCAGGACGGCAAAGTTTTAACCCCTGAACACTTTATTGATGTTGCCGAAAAAAATGCCGTCATCCGCCCCATGACCTGGTGGGCAATTAAAACAGCCGTCTCGCAACTGGCTCGCTGGCCAAAGCTACCAAGTCTATCGGTCAATCTGCCACCGCCCCTATTAATGGATGATGAGGTTTTATCCGTGGTCCATGACTGTCTCGAAATTTATGACGTGACACCATCAAGGTTAACACTTGAGGTCACCGAGAACATCATGATAACCAGCCCCGACATCATCTTATCGAAACTGGCTCAGCTGCAATCGAGCGGGGTTAAAATATCCATCGACGACTTTGGAACCGGCTTCTCCTCTTTGGCTTATTTCCGAGATCTTCCGGTTAACGAGCTAAAAATCGACAAGAGTTTTGTATTAAAGATGCTGGCGTCTGAAAAGGACCTGATCATCGTCAAAGCGGTCATTGAGTTAGCCCATAATTTCTCTTTAAGCGTCGTTGCTGAAGGCGTGGAAACTCAAGCAGCAGTCAACAAATCGAATGAATTAAATTGTGACCAGTTACAGGGCTACTATTTCGACAGGCCACTGGTTGCTAGCGATTTTGAAAAACGTTATCTCAATAATTAAGCAATCTCTGACATACATCGATAATATGACCATCATCAATGACCATGCTTCCTTCATTAAGCATGAACGCCTGAATATCATAACACTTACGCTCAAGCACCTCGTATTCGCCCTTTAAACCGCATAATACCTTCTTTACTTGTCTCTGCCTTACTTGGACTGCGGACTAATTTCTCCATCAACTCAGGACACCCTGTTATTCGATCCCGAGCCACGTCCCACTCCCAATAGATCACATCAGAGATGTTTTTGTGCTCACTTCGCCTGTGCTTCATAGCGTTTTAGTTGTTTCGACGCGAATTCATACGCAAAGACAACATAGCTTTATTGCTAACGCCTGACGGGAAGGTTAGCTGACATTGTAACTTCTCAACGCCCGGGTTACTCAGCATATTGTTCCAAGACATTTCAAACCGTTGAACCTCCAGATCTCTCAACAAGTCAACAAATGCCTCTTTTGGTACTGGCAGCTCATCACGGTTAGCCCCTGGTTGCATAACCCAGCCAGCGCCAGCTTGAGTTATCCAGCCCCCACTCCATGCTAACTATTTAAAGGTTGATAAATCATTATTGAATGGCATCGAAAAAATGTCACAAGGCTATTTTTACCATAAACCACAGTTATTATCTGAAATCTTTACAAATCTCAACGCCCCCAGCAGCTCATGAACTGGCTAAACCTCTGCTGTTTGCTAAAGTGTTAGTATCCTTAATAACACTGCCATTCCATGAAGACGCGACAATTACACGTTATTGGCCTCCTGCTCATTGCCTGCTGCCCGCCAACCTACGCTGAAATCTATAAATGGGTTGATGATAAGGGCAAGGTGCACTTCAGTGATTCACCGCATGAAGAAGCCAAGGTAGAAACCCTCGATATTGAGCCCGCAGTCAAGATTGGCACAGTCAAGCCGCCATCAGCAGACCACCTTTTTGAAGCGGATTTTTCCAAGAGTCAGCAAAAACAGCAGCAGCGTGAAAACCAAGCTGAAAAAAGGCGCAAGAAAAAAGCCGCACTACGCAAGGCCTGTGACGACGCCAAAGCCGATCTGGCAAAAGCCATCGCCAATCGCGCTGGCGCCTCAAGCAATTCTTCAAAGCGCTATTACAACGAAAAAATTGAGCTCGCCAAGGACCGCGAAGACGAAGCCTGCAAGCTCAGTAATTTCCGCTAAGAGCTTACCTTTATCAACGCTTACCTCTGCGTCGCTGAATGTCCGCCGAAGTGGCCGCACTGACATTGAAAATACCGCGCGCGGTAACGGATGGAATCATAATATGTGCAGGCTGCGCCAAACCAGAAATAAACGGCCCAACTAACATCGCATCCGTCACCGATCGGATCATGCCTACCGCAATATTGGCTGCATCAAGATTCGGCATAATTAGCAGGTTCGCCTGGTCTTTCAACGTAGAGCCTTGAAAGGCCATTCCCCTCAGCCGGTTATTCATGGCCGACATGGCATGCATCTCCCCATCCAGCTCAAGATCAGGCATACGCTCTCTTAAAATAGCCGAGGCTTTACGCATTTTAACCGCGGACTCCAAGTTAGAGGTTCCGAAATTAGAGTGGGACAACAGCGCCACCCGTGGCTCCACCCCAAACCGGCGCACACGCTCAACGCTGGATTTGGTAATTTCAACCACCTCTTCAACACTCGGGTTTTTGCTGACAAAAGGGTCGGCAATAAACAATGGTCCTCGGTCCAGCAACAGCACCGCCAACGAAGAAATAAACTGTCCCGGCACACGCGGCCCTATCACATCGCGGATGTCCTGCAGGTGATAATCAAAACGCCCAACCTTACCGCAAATCATGCCATCGGCGTCGCCGCGGGCCACCATAACGGCGCCCAAAATGGTGGCATTAGTCCGGATCCGTTTTTGCGCGGCATCCACAGAAACGCCGTTACGCCCAACCGCTGCATGATAGTGTCGCCAGTATTCTTCATAGTGGTCACCCTCCTGCGGATCGAACAACTCAAAATCATGCCCGGGACGAATACGCAACCCGATTTTTTCAATTTGCTGCTGAATCACCGTGCGACGACCAATCAAAACCGGAAAGGCAATATCTTCATCCACTACGCCCTGTACCGCACGCAGCACATCGCCGTTCTCACCATCACTGTACACCAGCCGCTGACTGTCTCCCTTAGCAGCCTCAACAATGGGTTGCATAAATAACCCGCTACGGCATACCGAGCTATGTAATTTGGCTCGATAGGCCTGTAGATCTTCAATCGGCCGCGTTGCCACACCGCTATCCATCGCCGCTTGCACGACCGCCACCGGCAGCTCCTCAATCAAGCGTGGATCAAAGGGTTTGGGAATCAAATACTCCCGGCCAAACTTCAACTCTTCGCCGTGATAAGCCTCTTCCACCTCACCGTGTGACTCCTTCAATGCCATATCGGCAATCGCTTTCACACAGGCCATTTTCATGGCTTCGTTGATCGTTGTCGCCCCGCAATCCAATGCACCCCGGAAGATAAAGGGAAAGCACAACACGTTGTTCACCTGATTAGGGTAATCCGAGCGTCCTGTCGCAATAATGGCATCTGGACGCACCGCCTTTGCCTGCTCCGGCAAAATTTCAGGCGTCGGGTTGGCCATGGCCAGAATCATCGGGCTAGCCGCCATCTTAGCCACCATCTCTGGTTTCAACAGCCCGCCACTGGACAGCCCAAGGAAAATATCAGCCCCCTCAATCGCCTCATCCAGCGTGCGTGATTTCGTATCGCGCGCATACTTTTCTTTATATTCATTCATACCGCCGCTGCGACCTTTGTAAACCACACCCATGCGGTCGCATACGGTGACATTTTCACGCGGCAAGCCCATGCTCACCATCAAGTCAATACAGGCAATACTGGCCGCTCCACCGCCGGAAGCAACCAAAGTAACTTCGCTGATTTGCTTGCCAACAATGCGTAAACCGTTATACACCGCCGCTGCGGCAACAATCGCCGTACCGTGCTGATCATCATGAAACACGGGGACGTTCATACGCTCGCGCAGCTTTTTCTCCACCTCAAAGCACTCCGGTGCCTTGATATCCTCCAAGTTAATCCCCCCAAAGGTCGGCTCCAGCGCCGCGATAATAT
>LUKI01000107.1 GCA_001593685.1 Gammaproteobacteria bacterium F7 | reverse complement strand
CGCCAAGACTTACCGTTTCGCGCTGGCCGGCTGGTTGACCGATAACATCCGCGCCCATGCCAGCAAAGGCAGTGGTATTAAGAATCCGACGTTTTTCGAGCTGTTTGGCTATACCTCAACGTACACGGGAAACCCAAATCTTCGCCCCGAAGAAAACACGACCTGGGATGCCGGTGCCGAATACCATTTCAAATCCGTTAACGGTTATATTGATCTCACCTATTTCCATTCCGGTGTGCACAACCTGATCAGCGGCGCAGGAAATACGTCAATCAATGTTCCAAACACATCAAACATCGAAGGCTGGGAATTAAGCGCGGTCTTTAAGCCCACGCCCACACTCAGGATTAACGCCAGTTATACCTATACAGATACCGATAATGGCGCCGGTGACGAGCTGGTCAGAAGAGCAAAGCATATTGCCAGCCTGAATGGCAGTTACCTGTTCTCTGATGGTAAAACACGTCTGACCGGTGGTGCTCAATACAATGGCGAGCAGGACGATCTGGATTTTAGTACTTTCCCGAGTACTCAGGTAAAGTTAGACGACTATACATTGGTTAACCTTGCTTTGAGTCACCAGCTTTCCGAACAGGTCGAGCTGTTTGCCAGGGTAAACAACCTGCTGGATGAAGACTACGAGGAAGTGTTGAATTTCGGCACCCAGGGTATCGCAGGCACCATCGGCATCACTCTTCGAGGTTTTTAATACAACAGCTATCGCGATAGCCCTGCTCTTTTAAGGTCAGGGCTTGAGAACCCAGATGATGAAGCTCCTTAAAGCAATAGGTATACCTGCTGCCCTGTTATTAGTTGGCGCTACGTTATGCTACGCGTTGGATATCCGGGTTGCTTATTTTACCGACAGCGCCTTTCAACCGACGTTAATCAAAGGCGAGGCATTTCCAAAAACGCTCATTGATGCAACCGGCGAGGAGTATTTGCTCAGCAAGCCTCCGGAGCGCATTGCCTCCATCACGTTGGGAGCGGACGAAATTCTCTCTGATCTGATTGATGAACGACGAATCGTTGGTGTTACCTATTTGGCTGAGGATGAGGATGTTTCTAATATCCCCAATAAATTCGCTGACCAGATCCAGCGAATTCATGGAGAAGTGGAGGAAATACTCGCTTTGGAACCCGACCTGGTTTTTGTCGCTAGTTATACTCGTGCTGAAACCGTACGTCTGTTACTTGGTGCGGGCATCCCGGTGGTGCGCCTCTCCGGTTACAGTTCCTACGCCGAACTCGAACAGAATATTGTTCTGGTAAGCCAGGCTACGGGCAGTGAACCGCGTGCTAACGCCATACTCGAAGAACTCCGCGAATACGTCAGAGGTATCAAAGACCGCACGAAAGGTTTGCCCACCCCGCGCGTGCTTTTTTATAACCTGAACGGTTATACCTCCGGCGTGGATACCATTGTCGACGAAATGATCCAACTGGCTGGTGGCTATAACGTGGTCCGCGATGTTGGTATTTCCGGGACACAAAAAATCAGCCAGGAAATGGCCATGGGGCTGGAGCCCGATGTCATCCTAATGTCCGGCTGGTCGGAGCTAAGCGTTAGTCAGCCCTCGGAATTGCTGATGGAAAATCCCAGCTGGCAGCAGGTTCCGGCCATACAAAATAACCGTGTTTATGACCTGAGAGGGTATTGGGTGTTGTCCGTTTCCCAGTACAGCTGGAATGGTATCGGGCAAATCGCCCAGCGGTTGCACCCGGGAGCATTTAACCCATGATCAGAACACCATCGTCAAACAAGTTGATCATTGTAATGATGCTGGTGTTACTGCTGGCATTGTTGCTGGCTAACCTTTTTCAGGGGTCGGTGAAGATCCCCATGATGACGGTGCTGGGGGTTTTAGGTGAGTCATTGGGGATGGAAAGTACGCAGGAAGGCATGCGCCCCTGGATGCACAGTGTATTAATCGATGTGCGAATGCCCCGAATCCTGGTCGGCGCCATGGCCGGTGCCTGCCTGGCCATATGTGGCACAGTCATGCAGGGGATGTTCCGTAACCCCCTGGCGTCTCCTTCCATTCTGGGCGTTTCATCGGGCGCCTCTCTTGGTGCCGTGATTGCACTTTATTTTGGCCTCGCATCAATCTCGGTCTGGGCACTGCCTGCCTTTGCCTCTCTGGGCGCCTGCCTGACACTCTTCGTCGTGTACCGAGTGGCCAGTCAGCGCGGGCATTTAGCGATCGGCACGTTATTACTGTCCGGAATCGCCATTGGCGCATTGAATGCTGCCGCCTCATCGTTAATTCTGGCCCTGTCGCTTAATAACTGGGACGTTGGCCGAATGATCGTCTACTGGACAATGGGCGGCCTCGATGGCCGCACCTGGGATCATGTGCTATTGCTAACCCCTGTTGCCTGTACCGGGATACTGCTACTGCTGTTTTTCGCTAAAAACCTGGATGCCCTTTTACTCGGTGAGATACATGCAGCCTCGGTTGGTATTGATGTTGCCAAAACCCGCCGGCAGCTACTGGTAATTTCGTCACTATTGGTCGGAGTCACCATTTCTGTCTGTGGCGGTATCGGTTTTATTGGCCTGATCGTTCCCCATATTCTCCGGCTGATCCTTGGGCCTCATCACCGCTATTTACTGCCTGCATCCGCGTTAGGCGGTGCTATTTGTTTAGTCAGTGCAGACTTAGTATTGGGTATCTTTGTCAAGGACAACTCAGTCCCCCTCGGGGTCGTCACGGCCATGCTAGGTGCCCCCTTTTTCTTATTTCTCTTAATCAAGCAACGCTGGTTTATCCAGCTATAACGCAGCATAACCTATATGAAATCGCTAATTATCGAGCATTTAAAAAACCACTCGAGCAGCTGGAGTCTGGGAGCATTTGGTGCACTGGGGGAGTTCTCACAGGACCAACATGAGCCCCTGCTGGTAGCCCCCGATGAGCAGCTCACCATTGCCACAGCACGCGGTGGTATCCGGGTTGATCAGCTCGATCAGGTCGTTCCCATTGCCTACGAAACCATTAGAAGGCATCGCGATCACTGGGGCCAAGCTGTGGCCTTTTGCCTGCCCGAAGCAATCGCTAAAATGTCGAACAGAAAGGTGATTACTGAGCTTGGTGCAGACGACAACAGCATTCTGGCCGAACACCGTCAGCATGTTATCTTTGACCTTGGCTTAGCGACACCCTACGTTAACGTCTGCGTGCGCACCGCTGACAACGATTTAATTTCAGCCCTTCGAGCCGTTGCAGGGACAAGTATTTTGGCGCCAGAGTGCAGCGCCTTTCGGCATATATTGCACCATCACCCCCACCGAATTTTCATTTCACGGCTGGCTCGGCTGGAGGTTTACCAGCCCATTGGCGTCGATAAATCACCCGAAGGACCTCACACTCATGTGTTGCCAAAATTACTGGCTGCAGGCCTGCACCACGCGGCTAACACACCCATTCCCCAAGGCATGATTTCTGGATTAATGCTGTACCCGGAAAACCCCTGTTTCGACCTTCTCGGCAATGAATATGCCTTTAAAAAGGCTTCCTTTGACACTTTTCAAGCGCTACTAACTCAGTACGGGCTGCCTGGCTATCTGCACGAGAAAGAGCGCTTATTGACGGCCTGGCAGCAGCACATCGACGCCGATAGCTACCCCGAGCCCGCTGACCGGCTCGGCCGATTAGCGGCTCGTATTGCGTTACGGCAGGCCTTCCAAATGCACCGGGATTGCCCTCGGTTAAAACCATGGCGTCAGCGCTTTGATCGCCCCGAAAAACAGGGGGCTGCATGAGCAACATATTGCAGTGCACAAGCCTGGGGCTATCCATACAACAGCAGACACTTCTCGACAATGTGTCATTGGATTTTCAAACGGGCCAGTTTATTGGCTTAATCGGCCCTAATGGTGCCGGCAAGTCAACCCTGCTTAAACTGCTGTCAGGTCTAAGCGAACCCTCAGCAGGCGTCGTCAGGCTGCAGGGGCAACCCTTAAAAAATTACACCCGTCGGGACATCGCTCAGCAGGTATCATTTGTTCCTCAAGACACCTCCATTAACTATGCCTTCAGCGTCAAAGAAATTGTCGCCATGGGCAGAAACCCGCACCTGGGCGCCTTTCAACCGGAAGCTGAACAGGATTTAGCGATCATCGCCGAGGCCCTGGAAAAAACAGACCTGGCCTCTCTCGCTGACCGCCCGGTCGACCAACTTTCCGGCGGCGAACGCCAACGCGTGTTCATCGCCAGATCCCTCGCTCAGCAGACGTCAGTACTGCTGATGGACGAACCCACTGCGAGCCTGGATCTTTGTCATCAATTAGAGATTCTAAGCCTACTGAGAAACCTCGCCGAGCAAGGCCACCTGGTGATTGTAGCTATTCACGACCTGGATATGGCCTCACGGTTTTGCCATCGGCTGGTCATCATGTCAAAGGGAACAATAGCCGCCGAAGGCAAGCCCCACGACGTTATCACGCCACAAAACCTGCGCGACCATTTTGCCATTGAAGCATGCGTAGAGGCTTATCCCGGAAGTAGCGAAAGTCTCAGAATAACCCCCCTTTGTTCAACCGCACAGAAATAAGGCTCAAATATAGAGGGGATAACACGGCCACATTTTTTCGTTCTCAAGGGTAAAGGTTCTTGAGGCTACCATGTGTCACCGGCTAGGGAATCAGGACTTCACCCTCGCCCGTTAATCATCACTTGAAACGGCCGGGTTATCAGTGGCCGGGGCTTGGCGATCAAGCAAACCGACATCCAGAACCGGCGCGGCATCGATGGTCTC
>LUKI01000106.1 GCA_001593685.1 Gammaproteobacteria bacterium F7 | reverse complement strand
GTTTTGGCTTAGCCATCGACGCGGAAATCGGCCGTCGATCAGTCTTCGCCCGTAAAAACTACTTCTATCCGGATTTACCGAAGGGCTACCAAATCAGCCAGATGGAACTGCCCATCGTCGGCAAGGGCGAGCTGGAAATCACGCTGGAAGACGGCAGCACTCGTCTGATTGGCGTGACTCGCGCCCATCTTGAGGAAGATGCCGGTAAATCGCTACACGAAGACTTCCATGGCATGACCGGTATCGACTTAAACCGGGCCGGCACACCACTGCTGGAAATCGTTTCCGAGCCAGACCTGCGCTCCGCCAAGGAAGCCGTGGCTTATCTCAAACAGATTCACTCGCTGATCCGCTATATCGGTATTTCCGACGGCAACATGGCGGAAGGGTCAATGCGTTGCGACGCCAATGTGTCGGTACGACCAAAAGGCCAGGAAGAATTCGGCACCCGTGCGGAAATCAAAAACATCAACTCCTTCCGTTTTGTCGAACGCGCCATCAACCACGAAGTTGAGCGTCAGGTCGACATTCTCGAAAGCGGCGGCAAAGTGGTTCAGGAAACGCGCCTCTACGACGCTGACAAAAATGAAACCCGCTCCATGCGCAGCAAAGAAGAAGCCAACGATTACCGCTACTTCCCCGATCCCGACCTGCTGCCAGTGGTGCTGGACGAAGATTATATTCAGGCCGTTAAGGACTCACTGCCGGAACTGCCGCACGAGAAGCGTCACCGCTTCATGGAACAGTACCAGCTCAGTGCCTACGATGCCGACCTGCTCTCCAGCAGCTTGGAGATGGCCAACTACTTTGAAACCGCTACCGAAATTGGCGGCGACGCTAAATTGGCAGCAAACTGGATTAATGGCGAGTTACTGGCCGCTCTAAACAAAGAAAACTTGAGCATTGCCGATAGCCCTGTTTCCGCTGAGCAGCTTGGTGGTCTATTGGTACGTATTACCGATAAAACCATCTCCGGCAAAATCGCCAAGACCGTATTTGAAGCCTTATTCAAAGGCGAAGGCAGTGGCGCCGACGCCATTATTGAAGCCAAGGGCCTTAAACAGGTGACAGATACAGGCGCCATTGAGGCGATTGTTGATGAGGTTATCGCCAACAATGCCGCTCAGGTTGAGCAGTACCGCGCCAGCCCTCCAGAAAAACAGGGTAAGCTGATTGGTTTCTTTGTTGGCCAGGTGATGAAAGCGTCAAAAGGCAAGGCCAATCCCCAGCAGACCAATGAAATTCTGCGTAAGAAATTGTCCTGACCTTTGAGCGACCCTTAAAGTAAAGCCACAAAACGCCAGCCCATAGAGGCTGGCGTTTTGTTTATGTCATCTGAAAAGCTAGACCATTAAGCACCGCCCAACCTTTACGCTTACACGGTAAGCGGCAAACTATGTTTAAATAGGCTTATGCCTTCTGAACTGGTTTTACACATCACCGGTATCATCCCGGCTATCATTTTTCCAACCGCCAGCCTGATACAGGTTATTACCCTGTTAAAACGCGGTAATGCCGATGGCGTCAGTGCGTTAAGCTGGTTTTGCTTCGGCATTGCCAATATTTGTCTTTATATCTATACCCAAAAGTATGGCGAATGGGCCGCAATTGTGACCTTCCTAGGCACCAGTTTTCTCAATTTTACGGTTTGCTTTTTAGCCCTTTATTACCGTCGCAAAAGCAAGGCAGCCAAAAGCTAGCCTTGCAAAACAACATTTGTCCTGCAGGCTTCAAACCAAAACGTCCATGCAAACAGCAAGATTCGCTCTTTGCCTTAAAATCTCAGGATCGAAACAGCGCATTCGTTATCATTAACCAGTACAATCCCCAGCATTAATTCAAATATGGTGGAGTAACACTATGGATATCAGCGAAGAACTACTGGGCAACTGTTCACCTTACATCGCCAACCTTGTTTACGATATTGATGTGCGCATGCTGTTCATCGAGTGTGTCGACAGCCCGGAAAATCAACAACCAATGCTGCGCCTGGTTTTCCCTGACATCACCAGTTTCAGCGAGGAAAATCAGCTTGATGCTCCCGATGACGACAACATGGATGATATTCTGGAGATCTACTGGGAAGGCGATAACCAGCTATGCATCGAGACCTTTAAAAAAGCCATTCACCTGCAGCTGACCGGCGAGCCTTTCACTGAAGCGATTGACTAAAGGCTCCCCCATGAGCGGTAATTCGGTTCACCCCTTCGAACAACTGAAGCCCGATTTTTTGATGGCCGCCATCGAAAGTCAGGGCCATTGGTGTGATGGTCGCCTGCTGGCTCTTAACAGTTATGAAAACCGGGTTTATCAAGTCGGCATTGAAGATCAACAGCCGCTAATCGCCAAGTTTTATCGTCCCAATCGCTGGAGCGAAGCGCAAATCCTCGAAGAGCATGCATTCTGCTTTGAACTGTTTGAACAGGAGCTACCCGTGGTACCACCGCTGCGTAATGAACAGGGCCAAAGCCTGTTCCAGCATGACGGTTTTCACTTCTCACTGTTTGAACGAAAAGGTGGCCACGCTCCGGAACTGGATAACCTCGACAACCTGCTGATCATTGGCCGTCTGATGGGCCGCATACACAGCATTGGCGCTTCCCGAGCCTTTAGCCACCGCCCTGAACTAAACAGTCAGAGTTTTGGCCATAGCTGCGTCCAATACATCAGCGAACAGTTTATTCCAGCCAGTCTAAAGCCCGCCTACGACAGTCTGTGCCGCGATTTACTGCAGGCTATTGATGAACGCTTGCAACAGACTCAGGAAATCCCGCTTATCCGCACTCACGGTGACTGCCACTCCGGCAACATGCTGTGGCGCGATGACAACCCACATTTTGTCGATTTTGATGATGCGCGCATGGCCCCGGCGATTCAGGATTTGTGGATGTTTCTATCCGGCGACCGTGCTCGCAAAACTGCACAGATTAGCGAGCTGGTTGAAGGCTATAACGAATTCTATGATTTCCACCCCCGTGAACTGCAACTGGTGGAAGTGCTACGCAGCCTGCGCATGATCCATTACGCCTATTGGCTGGCATCGCGCTGGCAGGACCCGGCCTTTCCAATGAATTTTCCCTGGTTTAACACCGAGCGTTATTGGGGGGAGCACATTTTAGAATTACGCGAACAATTAGCGGCTCTGGAAGAACCGACACTGACACTTTTTTAATCGATGATTTACGGCTCAGCAGCCGTTTAAAGTCTACACTTATTGGAAGCTGCACACTCGCATAACGTTAATTGCAAGGACTCGCTAACAAATCATCATGAAACACTTCGAACAGGCTTTCAGCAACCGGGTTCTTCAATGGCGTATCGCTATTATTTTATTGAGTCTTATACTCGTTGCCATAGCTGCATCCGGCGGCAAACACCTCAACTTCACCACCAATTACCGAGTTTTCTTCAGCGCCGATAACCCCCAGCTGCTCGCCTTTGACGCACTAGAGAAAACCTACAGTAAAAACGACAATGTAATGCTGGTGCTAGCACCTGAATCCGGCGATGTATTCACACCTGACGTATTGGCACTGGTCGAAGAACTGACTGAAAAGGCCTGGCAGACCCCCTTCTCTACCCGTGTAGACTCAATCAGTAACTTCCAACATACCGAGGCGGAAGAGGACGACCTCATCGTCCGCAACCTGGTCACCAATGCTGCTGCTCTATCTGCTGAAGAACTGCAAAAAATCCGTAGCATTGCCATGAATGAGCCGTTGCTGGTCAGGCGGCTTGTTTCCGACAGCGGTCACGTCACCGCCGTCAATGTCACCGTACAACTGCCGGGGTTAAACGAAACAGAAGAAATCCCTAAAGTCGTCACCTTTATCCGCAACCTGGCCGATGAAGTACGTCTGGAGCATCCGGATATCGAAGTCTATTTGAACGGCGTGGTGATGATGAACAACGCTTTTTCAGAGTCTTCCCAACGGGATTTACAAACACTTGTCCCTATTAGCTTTGGCCTGATGCTACTGATTTTAGCCGTCATGGTCGGTGGTTTCAGTGGCACCTTGGCAACGTTGCTGGTGATTGCCTTCTCCATCGCCGCCGCCATGGGGCTTGGCGCCCGAGTCGGCTATCCGCTGTCACCGCCGTCTGCCTCCGCGCCGACCATCATACTGACCATTGCCATTGCCAACTGCGTACATATCCTCGCGTCATTTTTACAAAATATGCGTCAAGGCATGGCCAAACAGCAGGCAATCTCAGAAAGCCTTCGCATCAATTTACAACCGGTTTTTCTAGCCTGCTTTACCACCATGTTAGGCTTCCTGACGCTCAATTTCTCTGATGTGCCGCCTTTCCGCCATTTGGGTAATTTTGTCGCCATCGGCGTCATTGTCGCCTTTCTATTGTCGGTCACCTTTTTACCCGCGTTACTCTCGCTACTGCCCTTTCGCCAACCATCAGGCAAATCAGGGCATAGCCCGCTGCTCATTAAACTCGGCGATTTCGTGGTAAAACGTCGCACCCCCCTGATGTGGGGGATTCTAACAATCGTCATGGTGCTGATCATGCTCATTCCCCGCAATGAGTTAAACGATGTGTTTGTCCACTATTTCGACACCAGCACCAGCTTCCGACAGGATGCTGATTTCACCCTCGATAACCTGACTGGCCTTTATACCATTGAATACTCCCTGGAGTCAGGCCAGCCCGGCGGCATTAACGAACCGGACTTCTTGCGCGAAGTGGCGGCCTTTTCGGCCTGGTACCGCCAGCAGCCCGAAACGCTCCATATAAACACCTACACCGATATCATGACCCGGCTCAACAAGAACCTGCATGGCGATGACCCGGCCTGGTATCGCCTGCCGGAACAGCGCGAACTGGCCGCGCAGT
>LUKI01000105.1 GCA_001593685.1 Gammaproteobacteria bacterium F7 | reverse complement strand
TGTATTAACCGCGGGCTTGGTGGAGTTGGGAATTCTTAAGGGTGAGGTCGAACAGCTCATCGAAGAGGAAGCCTATAAGCCTTTCTATATGCATAAAACCGGACACTGGCTGGGATTGGATGTACATGATGTTGGCGAATATAAAGTCGGCGATGTGTGGCGCGAGCTGGAGCCGGGCATGGTGCTGACCGTTGAACCAGGCCTGTATATCGCGCCAAACGCCAAGGGTGTGGCTAAAAAATGGCGAGGGATTGGTATTCGTATTGAGGATGACGTGCTGGTCACTAAGGAAGGTTGTGACGTGTTGACTGATAAAGTGCCTAAACAGGCCGATGAAATTGAAGCGTTGATGGCTTCGTAATTTAGACTTTATACAAACGAAGATAAAACATGACAGAACAGCAGCCGGCAAATCAATCGCAGTATGATGTCGTCATTATTGGTGGCGGCATGGTGGGGGCCAGTCTTGCCTGTGCATTGCTGCCCGCGATTCGCGATCATGGATTGACGGTTGCGTTGGTGGAGACCTACCCGCTGCCGGAAAATTCTGAACAAGCGCTATATCAACCCAGTTATGATGATCGCTCAACGGCCCTGTCCTACGGTAGTCGCTGCCTGTTGCAACAGCTGGGTGTGTGGCAAAAACTCAGTGAGCATGTCACACCCATCGAACATATTCATGTGTCTGACAAGGGTCGTTTTGGCGCGGCGCGTCTGCATGCCAGCGAGCATGGTATTGATGCGCTCGGTTATGTGGTGGAAAACGCCTGGCTGGGGCGCGTGTTGCTGCAACAGTTGATCGATAACCAGGCCGTTGACTGTTTTGCGCCTGCCTCGGTGTCCGACATCGTACAAATTGCTGGGGATGGCGGTGCGACCTGTCAGCAAATTAAGCTGCAACAGGGTGATGAAGAACAACAGCTGGTTGCGCGTTTGGCGGTCGTGGCCGATGGTGGCCGTTCGCCGGTGTGCCAGCAACTCGGTCTGGATGTGCATAAAAGCGATTATCAGCAATATGCGATAGTTGCCAATGTTAGTGCTGAGCGTGGTCATGGCAATGTGGCCTATGAGCGCTTTACACCTGACGGCCCAGTGGCGTTGCTTCCCCTGCATGAGCAGGACGCTCCTCAACAAAATCGCTCAGCACTGGTGTTTACCGCCGCTGCAGAGGAGGTGGTTGGTCTGATGGAAATGAGTGAGCAGGCATTTTTAGAGGCGCTTCAGCTGCGCTTTGGTTATCGTCTTGGACAGTTTACTCATCTGGGTAAACGCGACAGTTATCCGCTCACACTGCAACGCATCAAAGAGCAGGTTCGGCCCGGGCTGGCGGTGGTTGGTAATGCCGCGCATACGCTGCACCCAGTGGCCGGGCAGGGTTTTAATCTTGCATTGCGTGGTTTAATGGCGCTGGCCGAAAGCATTAATAATGCCGCCGCGACGAATAATAATCCGGGTGACTTTGCGCGTTTGCAGGCCTATTTCTCCGAGCAGCAACGAGATCAGGATAAAACCATTGCCTTCACTGACCAGCTGTTAAAAGTATTTGGCAGTGACAGCGCGTTAATGAAAAAAGCCCGTGGCCGCGGCCTGTTGGCGCTGGAGTTTTTTAACCCCGCTAAACAATTGTTTGCCCGCCAGGCCATGGGGTTGGGCGATGCGTTACCGCGCATGGCGGGTGGAGACCACTCATGAGTCAGTCTGCGGAAGTACAACATGAAGTACAACATTATGATGTGGTGATTGTTGGTGGCGGATTAGTCGGCACTACCTTGGCCTGTGCGCTAGCGGTTGAGCTGGGTGAGGCATATCGCATTGCGGTGATTGAGGCGCGAGAACCTTCGCCGTTACCGAAAATAGATGAAAACAGCGTTTTTGAGCCGCGTGTAAGTGCGCTGACTCAGGCCTCCCGGCAGCTGCTCACCAATATCGGTGTGTGGCCGAAAATGATGCAGCAGCGCTTTGGCCTGATGAAAACTATGTGCGTGTGGGATGCCGATGGTACCGGACGAATCCAGTTTCATGGCGAAGACCTTGGCCAGTCGGAGCTTGGGTTTATTGTTGAAAATCGCATTACGGTTGCCTGCCTCTTTGCGCGCCTTAACGATTTTTCCAATATTGAACTGATTACACCGGCGAGCATTGCTGAACTGTCAGCGCCACAGGCTGATGGCTCTCGACTGGTAGCATTGGATAACGGGCGACAACTAAGGACTTCGCTGGTGGTGGGGGCCGATGGTGCGATGTCTAAAGTGCGAGATCTGGCGGCTATTGAGCTGCAGGAAAAAGCCTACGGGCAGAGTGCGATCGTCACCACGGTAAAAACTGAAAAGCCCCACCAGCATACCGCTTGGCAGCGATTTCTGAATAGCGGTCCGCTGGCGTTTCTGCCATTGAGAACGACCGCAGGCGATGACCACTTTTGTTCCATTGTCTGGTCGCTGGATGATGAACAGGTTGATGACATCATGGCGCTGGACGATGGCGCGTTCAAAATTGCGCTGGAGCGCGCCTTTGAGTCAACGCTGGGCTCCGTCGAACAGGTCGCCCCCCGTTTTAAGTTTCCGCTACGTCAGCGCCATGCCGAGTGTTATGTCAAAGAGGGGGTGGCGCTAGTTGGCGATGCGGCGCACACGATTCACCCGCTTGCCGGGCAGGGGGTCAATCTGGGAATGCTGGATGTTGCTGTCCTCACTGAAGAGTTGAAGCGTGCGCAGCAACGGGAGTTACCTGCCGGACATCCCAGTATTCTAAAGCGCTATCAACGTCGCCGCCGAGGTGACAATGCGCTAATGATGGGTACTATGCGAGGTTTTAAACTGTTGTTTGGTGAGGGCGCGCTACCGGTACGCTGGTTGCGTAATACTGGTATGAGCTGCCTTAATGACCTGGAACCATTGAAAAACCGAGTTGCCGCCAATGCCATGGGATTAAGTGGTGATTTGCCTGCGTTAGCACGACCGGATTATTTTAATCCGAGTTTTTAGACCTTAATTAGCCCCGCGCGAACGAGCAGGCAGGAATCTTAAGGGTAATAGCTTTTCCCCCGATGGAGTGGGGGATGTGACCGTTTGAATTGTGCCCAACTCCGACAGACAAGGAATGTTGTCGATGTTTAATACGTTTTGTATTTTCTTTGCTTTAGTTTTTTGCGCTACGCTGCTTGCTGATGAAAAATCAGCCATTATGCAGGCCAAGAAGTACTCCACGGATATTGTTGTTGCGGATTATTTTGTCAGTGAAAAACTCGATGGTGTGAGGGCGCGCTGGGACGGTAAGCAGCTGCTTTCGCGTAACGGTAAGGTGTTTGCAGCACCTGAGTGGTTTACAGCGGGTTTCCCAAACTTGGTACTAGATGGCGAGCTATGGCTAGGACGCGGTCAATATCAACAGACGGTGTCAGTGGTCAGTCGGCAGCAACCCCACCGAGGGTGGAGAGACGTCCGCTATATGCTGTTTGATTTGCCCAATAGCAAACAACCGTTTTTTGGCCGCTATATTGAAATGCAGCGGCTTACTGAGCAGTCTGCGAGCGTTTATCTTGGTGTGATTGAGCAGCAGCGTATCACCAGCCATGACCAATTAATGACATGGTTAGATGCTGTGGTTGGTGCTGGCGGCGAAGGTTTAATGTTGCACCACAAAGATTCGTTCTATATGAATGGGCGGTCGACTCATTTATTAAAATTGAAAAAATTTGATGATGCCGAGGCCGTTGTCGTGGGTTATAAAAACGGCAAAGGTAAATACACGGGCATGGTTGGCTCGCTTAAATTGCGGATGGATAATGGCAAGGTGTTTTATGTGGGAAGCGGGTTGACGGATGACCTGCGCGCAAACCCACCACCGCTGGGCAGTATGATTACTTTTCGTCATCAGGGCTTTACCGATAGCGGGCTGCCTAGATTTCCCGTTTATCTGCGGCAACGGTTGATCAAGTGATCGCTTTGCCTTATCGCTGGGAGGCCTCTTGCGCCTATTAAAGCTGACATTGTTGCTGTTAAGTTGCTACTGCTTACTGGTTGTTCCTGCCCAGGCTGAATCGGCGCGCGTAAACTATGTCATTGATGGTGATACGGTCATTCTTGATGATAAGCGTCATGTACGTTTGTTGGCAATTAACGCGCCTGAAGTCGAAGGAAAACGTCGTGCTGAACCGGGTGGAGAGGCCGCCAGACAGTGGTTAAAGCGGCGTGTTGAAGGTGAAAGGGTGCGGTTAGTTGGCGACGAGCAGAGCAGGGATAAATATGGACGCTCGCTATTTTACCTGTTTGATTCACAGGGCCAGTTAATCAATGAGCAGTTGCTGGCGAAGGGGCTGGCGGTGTTAAGCATTCATCCGCCGAACCTGAAATATTTAGCGCGTTTGCAGGCCGCTCAGTCTCAAGCACAAAGGCAGCGCCGCGGCCTCTGGAGTTTGCCTGAGTATCAGCTCGTTTCTTTAAATCAGGCGATAAAGGAAAAACGGCGGGGCTGGCAACGGGTATTAGTGAAGCCGCAAGGTGTCAGTGACAGTCGTAAATATCGACGGTTGGTTCTGGGTTTAGAGGCCGATATTCGTATTCGAAAGGCCAATCTGAGCTACTTTCCGGTATTGAAAAACTATCTGGGTTGCCCGATGGAAGTGCATGGCTGGCTCAGTTGGCGCAAAGGACGGGTTTCTATTCTGGTGAGGCACCCAAGCCAGCTGCTAATAAAGGATTCCAACAAGTGCGCTGAAACCTTATAATACGCGCTTTTAGACGGCTCTAACGATGATGGTTAGTGCGCAACTGGAGAATATCATGGCTGAACGTAAGGCCAGCGTAAAACGCGACACCCTTGAAACTCAGATTGAAGTGGCGATAAACCTTGACGGTGAAGGGGTATCGGATTTTGATACCGGGCTGCACTTTCTTGAGCATATGCTGGATCAGATTGCTCGTCACGG
>LUKI01000104.1 GCA_001593685.1 Gammaproteobacteria bacterium F7 | reverse complement strand
TACCGCCACATCAAAGGCCAGGCCCTGGTCAACCCAGCCAAATAGCTGTGCCGGCAAAATCAGGTGCGCAGAGCTGGAGATGGGCAGAAACTCCGTCAAGCCCTGCAATAACGCTAAAAATACTGTCTGTAACCAATCCATTGTTAGGCTCTGTTATTACTATCCTGTTCGCCGACTTTTCGCCACGCTGTTTTACCACGCAAATACACCGGTAAAGCCTGCTCAGCCGGCACCTGCAGTCCCGCCAAAAAATCTCGCTGGGCCAAGCGAATAATATCCCCCGCCTGTACATGACAGCTCTCATCCAGGTGTTGCACGTTAGCAGCAATGTGAGCAGGAAACTGCTCTGCGAGCTTCCATCCGTCACCGACACTTACCCAGTGCCCGTCAGCCGATAACAAGGTTTGTGACAAGTCCAGCGCTTCAGGTGCTGTCAGCTGCTCTTCACCGAGCAAGCACGCACAACCATCAACCATCCGGTAACTGGCCCAATAAAGTTCATCCATCCGGGCATCTAATACCGGTAAAATAAACTCATGACCATGGCGGCGGTTAACGCCCTGAGCCAGCGCGGCCAAACTTGAAATCGGCAAGGTCGGCACATCCGCCGCAAAAGCCAGCCCTTGAACCACCCCCGCACAGATACGTAAGCCGGTAAAAGAGCCGGGACCCCGGCCAAAAGCAATCGCATCAAGCGCAGAAACCGTTATATCCGCCTCGGCCAACAGCGACTGTACCATCGGCAATAACTTGCGCGCATGCAGGCGCGGCATCACCTCAAACTGCTCCAGCACCTCATCGCCGATACTTAACGCCACAGAACAGGCCTCACCGGAGGTATCAATCGCAAGCAGTTTAGTCATAGAAGTTAGAGATTCGAGAAGCTAAGCGTCAGGCTGCATTAGCGGGTTTAAGAAGACGTTAAGGGCGCAGGCCAAACCAGGTCAGCAATGGCTTGGAATTTCTTTACCGAGATAGCGCCACGTGCGTTGTTTTTGCTGTCCGATGACTGAGTAAGTTCATCCAACAAGCGCTGTTTTGCTAACGAATAGATTGCCGTGGTCTGATAGGCTTCATCCATGATCACCAACAACACAACATGCCAGTCAGCATCCAGATTAAGCTGCCCGACACGTTGCCCCGATTTTTTGGCATCAAAAATAACCCGGCCTTTAATCTGGATACGCTGCTCACCCTGATCGCTATCAGCCAGCGCATCAACACCGCTGATGGGCGTGTCCGGTGAGCGTAAGCCCAGCAAACTAATGGCGTCAAATTTAGCCAACTCGGCACTAACAGGCAGTGTGCTACCCGTCGAGCGGCGATATTCCGCGGCCAGTCGACGGGTTTCATCCATCAGTTTATCGAGTTTATAGACGCCCATTGGGGATACGTAAGTTGCAGCGTCGCAATTACGTCAGCGCAGCTGAAACCTGAGCCGTAATATCTTTTACAGACCCTACGCCAGGAATACGGCTGTAAACAGGCGCATTATCGCCCTGCCAGTTACTGTAATAATTCACCAACGGCTCGGTCTGTTCATGGTATACCGCCAAACGATTTTTGACCGTTTCTTCACTATCATCTTCACGCTGAATCAGTGCTTCACCCGTGACGTCATCCTTGCCCTCAACTTTAGGGGGGTTATAAACCGTGTGATAAACACGACCAGAACCCGGATGTACTCGACGGCCACTCAAGCGCTGAATAATTTCCTCATCGGCGACATCAATATTGACCACATGGTCGATTGTGACGCCCGCGTCCTTCATGGCTTCAGCCTGTGGAATCGTGCGTGGAAAACCGTCGAACAGGAAACCCTTGACGCAATCATCTTGAGCAATTCGTTCCTTCACCAACGCAATAATCAGATCATCGGAAACCAGCCCACCGGACTCCATAATACCTTTGGCTTTAATGCCTAGCTCGGTGCCCGCAGCGACCGCAGCGCGTAGCATATCGCCCGTAGAAATTTGTGGAATACCGTAGCGCTCAGTAATAAATTGCGCCTGTGTGCCTTTACCTGCGCCGGGTGCCCCTAACAAAATTACGCGCATAACAACGTTTCTCCGATTTTTTTAGTGCCACCTGCTCGTGGAGGACACGGCAGGCCTTAAAAATTGGCGACAACTATAGCTTTTTTGCCTTCAAAAAGCATCTGCAACAGCCGAATAAGTGGTCGCTCAACAACCGCGCACATCAAAACACCCTTCGGCGAATCTACACAATAAGACTTTAGTCTGCTATAGCCCGGCCTCTTTAGCCGCATCCCAACCTGCATCAAGCTCCTCAAGCGTCATCTCCGATAACGCTCGCCCCTGAGCCTCAGCCAATTGTTCAATATGCTTGAAGCGCCGCACAAATTTTTCATTACAGCCATTGAGTGCTGCTTCCGGGCTAATTTCCTTACGACGCGCCAGATTAACGCAGGTGAACAGCAAGTCACCCAGCTCTTCACTGATATGCTCCTGATCATCGTTTGCCAACGCCTCCTCAAGCTCATCCAGCTCTTCTCGGATTTTGGCGATTACCTCAGCTGTTTCCGTCCAATCAAAACCAACATGAGCCACGCGGCGCTGCAGCTTATTCGCACGCGTCAAAGCAGGTAACGCACGTGGTACATCGTCGGTAATACTGTGTTGCGTTTTCTCACGACGTTCCTGCTGCTTAATGGTTTCCCAGTTGCGTTTAATGTCCGCTTCAGTGAGCTTTAGTTCGGCAATGCCCGCCGAGGAGAGCGTTCCATCGGGGAAAACATGAGGGTGACGTCGTAGCAGTTTGCGTGTGACCGCATCCACCACGTCGTTGAAATCAAAGTCGTTCTGTTCGGCACTGAGCTGTGCATAAAACACCACCTGAAACAGCAAGTCCCCCAGCTCTGACTTTAAGTCATCGGTATCATTACGCTCAATCGCATCAGCAACCTCATAAGCCTCTTCCAACGTGTGCGGCACAATACTGGCGTGATTTTGCTTTAGGTCCCAGGGGCAACCGTGTTCAGGGTGACGCAGGTCTCGCATCAATTGCAGCAGGTCATCAAGTGAATGCATAGCGGTCCCTAGAGATAAACAGGTGATTAATTTATGCGCCGTTTAACGGTCGACCCGGCAGCGCTTAACTTCAATTAAGTTGGGAATCTGGCCAATTTTATCAAGCACCCGCCCCAACAACACTAACCCGGACACTTCGATTGTCATGCGCATTTCCACGAGGCCCTGACGACGATCCATCTTTGAACTCATCGCGGTCATATTGACCGATTCACGGCTCAACACACCAGTAATGTCGTGCAATAACCCATGACGATCCAGTGCTCGAATTAAAATATCAATGGCGTAGCGATGCTCCGAATGACTATCCCAATGTACCTGGACCACATGCTCAGGATCTTCCTCGGCAGCCCGCAAAACCTGCTCGCAATCACAGCGATGAATCGTCACACCAAGCCCCTGATGTACGTAACCCAGGCAGTTATCGCCCTGCACAGGGTTACAGCATTCAGCCAGTTGTGTTGTATCGTCGCTATTCTGCGAGCCAACAGTGAAAGTCTTTTCATCATCTGTCGAGGCTGGTAACTGTAAAGCCAGCTGTTCACTATTTTCATAGCCAACCAGCTGCCGTTGCAATGCCACCACCACCTGTTCAACCGACAAATCCCCGGCGCCAATATCGGCAAACATTGCCTCACGATCCGGATAATGCAGCGCATTGACCAGCTCATCAAAATCAATGTTATCAAGGTCGAAGCGCTGGATTTCCCGCTCAACCATGACCTGACCGGCATCAGCATTAACTTCTTTATCCTGCAATTTAAACCAATGCTGAATTTTACTGCGTGTACGGCCTACGCGGGTGTAACCCAGCGAAGGGTTCAGCCATTCACGGCGCGGTGTCGCATGCTCAGCCGTCAAAATCTCCACTTGATCACCGGTTTTCAGCGCATGGTTTAATGGCACGATCACACTATTTACACGCGCGCCCCGACAATGGTTGCCGACTTCAGTATGTACTCGGTAGGCAAAATCGATGGGCGTAGCCTCCGGCATCAAATCCACCACATGACCGGCAGGCGTGAAGACATATATACGATCCGTCTCCACATCCAGACGCATCTCTTCAGCAAGGTGGCTGATATCACCCACCTCTTCATGCCACTGCAATACCTGTCGCAGCCAATCGATTTTTTCTTCGTAACCGTGGCTCTTGCCTTTGCGGTCTGCGCCCTTGTATTGCCAGTGCGAGCAAACGCCGAACTCAGCCTCCTCATGCATGGCGTGGGTGCGAATTTGCACCTCCATCGCCTTGCCCTCAGGGCCAATCACCGCGGTATGCAGCGAGCGATAACCGTTAGGCTTGGGAATGGCAATATAATCATCAAATTCGTTAGGCACCAGTCGCCACAGCGAATGCACAACACCCAGAGTGGCATAACAATCCTTCACATCCGGCACTAACACTCGCACAGCACTGGCATCGTACACCTGGTCAAAATCGATATGCTTGTTATCCATTTTGCGGGCGATGCTATAGATATGTTTCGCTCGTCCAGTTACCACCGCATCAATCTGTTCATCACGCAGCTTGCCTTCCAGCAAATTGATGACGCGGGAAATGTACTCTTCACGATCCAGCCGTCGACCATCCAGCAATTTGGCAATGGCCGCGTAACGTTCAGGAGACAGATAGCGGAAGGCAATATCCTCCAACTCCCACTTGATGTAACCAATACCCAAGCGGTGAGCCAGCGGTGCATAAATTTCGCTGACCTGTTTGGCAATGCGTCGTTTAAAGTCGTCCGGCTCATTTTTGATGGCACGAATCGCCCAGGTACGTTCGGCCAACTTGATGAGCGCAACACGCACATCATCAACCATCGACACTAGCATTTTACGCACATTTTCGACCTGGTCCTGACCACCCAGGCTAGTTTTGTCG
>LUKI01000103.1 GCA_001593685.1 Gammaproteobacteria bacterium F7 | reverse complement strand
CCGCAACACCAAAGATGTCGTGAACGGTGTAGTAAGGGTGGAACGGGATACCATCGCGAGGGATGCCGTTTTTATCCTTGTTCTTCTTGATTTCGATACCGTCTGGGTTGTTAGAACCGACTTCGTGCAAGGCAACGATATGCAGGAACACCAACATAACCAAAACCAATGGCAACGCAATCACGTGCAGTGAGAAGAAACGGTTTAACGTGATACCTGATATCAGGAAGTCACCACGAATCCACTCAACCAGTGCGTCACCCACAACGGGAATAGCACCGAACAGCGATACAATTACCTGCGCGCCCCAATAGGACATTTGACCCCATGGCAGAACATAGCCCATGAATCCTTCAGCCATCAGCACCAGATAAATAGCCATACCAATCAACCACACCAACTCACGCGGCTTACGGTAAGAGCCGTACAACATGGCACGGAACATGTGCAGATACACCACAACGAAAAACGCTGAGGCGCCTGTGGAGTGCATATAGCGAATAAGCCAACCGAATTCGACATCACGCATGATGTATTCAACAGAAGCGAAAGCGCCTGCTGCAGAAGGCTCGTAGCTCATCGTCAACCAGATACCGGTCAACAGCTGATTCACCAAAACCAACATTGATAGCACACCGAAGATGTACCAGAAGTTAAAGTTTTTTGGCGCGTAATATTTGCTTAGGTGTTTCTCCCAGGTGGTAACAACCGGAATACGGTCATCAACCCAGCCTAGAGTACCCATCAAGATTTTTTTCATTAGGCTGACTCCCCATCTTCACCAATCAGCACAACCGTATCGCTCAGATACTGGTGCGGCGGAACAACAAGGTTTGCTGGTGCTGGAACACCTTTATAAACACGGCCTGCCAAATCAAACTTGGAACCGTGACACGGACAGAAGAATCCGCCCTTCCAATCCGGTGATACTGTGCCAGCTTCTGGGCGAAATTTAGGCGCACAACCCAGATGCGTACAAACACCAACAAGGATTAAATATTCATCCTTAATAGAGCGGTATTCATTTTTTGCATACTCAGGCTGCTGCGGACGTTCAGATGCTGGATCTGAAACCAGCTCCTCACTATCCACAATTGTCGCCAACACTTCAGGCGTTCTGCGCAGGATATAAACCGGCTGTCCACGCCATTCAACAGTGACCATAGCACCCGGCTCAACCTTACTCAGGTTATATTTAACCGGAGCGCCGGCAGCCTTAGCCTTTTCGCTCGGCGTCCAAGACGCAACAAAAGGTACCGCGATGCCTACTGCACCTGCGCCACCAATAGCTGACGTGGCACCTATCAGGAAACGTCGCCGACTGGCGTTTACGTTATCGCTCGTCATAAAAGAGTTACTCCCACCCAAAATAGAGAACGCAAAATTTGTCTCTTTATATTACTTTTCTATAGCTTACAAGACAGGGCGTGATGATAAAGAAAACCATCATTTCTTACAAGGATATAGATCAAGTAATAGCCGTTAATAAAGACAAAAAAAAAGCCCGATACCTTGCGATAACGGGCTTTTCGAGCTGCATTGCTGCAGCCAAATAATTAACGCTTGGAGAACTGTGGCTTCTTACGTGCTTTACGCAGGCCAACTTTCTTACGTTCAACTTCACGCGCATCACGAGTTACATAACCTGCACTACGCAGATCCGGACGCAGAGACTCATCATAAGCCATCAGCGCACGAGTAATACCGTGACGAATTGCACCAGCTTGACCTGTGTTACCACCACCTTTAACAGTGACGTTAACATCAAACGTTTCCAGTCTATCAGTCAATTCCAGTGGCTGGCGTACAACCATACGCGCCGTTGGACGACCAAAATACTCGTCAAGAGGAGTGCCGTTAACAGTAATTTTACCGGTTCCAGAAACCAGAAAAACACGGGCCGTAGACGTTTTGCGACGACCAGTACCATAATATTGAGTAGCTGACATATTCTTTCGCCTACCGATTAGTTAATTTCAAGAGCTACAGGCTGCTGAGCAGTATGAGGGTGTTCTGTACCCGCATAAACTTTCAGCTTTTTGCGCATGGCGCGACCCAGAGGATTTCTAGGCAGCATACCTTTAACAGCGATTTCAATCACACGCTCAGGAGCCGCATCAATCAGTTCGTTAAACGAAGCAGATTTCAGACCACCAGGGAAGCCAGTGTGACGATAATACGTCTTGTCAGTAGCTTTATTACCGGTAACACGAACTTTCTCAGCGTTGATAATAACAATGTAATCACCTGTGTCCACATGTGGTGTGTACTCAGGCTTGTGCTTGCCACGCAGACGGCTAGCAACTTCTGTCGCCAAACGACCCAATGTTTTATCGGTCGCATCTACGACATACCAGTCGCGCGTAACAGTTTGAGGTTTTGCAGTATATGTTTTCATGTAATAGTTAGTCTTCGGTTCATTCCTACAAGTGAGGCGCGGATTTTACGCGAACATAATACAGGACACAAGTATCGATTTCATTTATTTAACAGTGCGTTAAGCCTTGTGTGGTTGAGCCAAATAATCGTGCGATTGCATCTCCAACAGGCGACTTTGCGTACGCTCAAACTCAAAGTTCAAACGCCCACCGGAGTAGAGCTCAACAATTGGCGCCTCAGCAGAAATAATCAATTTCACATTACGGTCGTAAAACTCATCAACCAAATTGATAAAACGGCGCGCCTGATCATCTTTACTGCCACCCAACACCGGCACATTGCTTAACAGCACAGCATGATACATACGGGCAATTTCAATGTAATCATTCTGACTGCGCGGCCCATCACACAGCTCAGCAAACTCGAACCAGACAATATCGTCACCACAACGTACTGTGGTCAGCTTACGGCCCTCGATTTCGATGCTCTCGCCCTCGGTGATAGTCTCCAGATCCGGTGCCAGCTGCATAAAGCTGCGCATCAGGCTTTCATCGGCACCCGCATCAAGCGGCGAATGGTAAATTTCCGCCCGCTCCAGCACGCGCAAACGATAATCAACACCGCCATCGACATTCAGCACATCAGTATGCTGCTTAAGAAGCTCAATCACCGGCAAAAAACGCTGACGCTGCAAGCCGTCCTTATAAAGATCGTCCGGCACAATATTAGAGGTAGCAACCAGTGTGACCCCCAGATTAAATAACTCTTCCATTAAACCGCCAAGAATCATGGCGTCTGTAATATCAGAAACAAAAAACTCGTCGAAACAAATCACCCGGTTATCGGCCTTCATTTGCCGAGCCAGAATCTGCAATGGATTTTTCAGCCCCGCCAATTCCTTAAGCTTACGGTGCGCCATCTGCATGAAGCGGTGAAAATGCACTCGCATTTTTTGCTCAAAGGGCAGACTGTCGAAGAAAGCATCCATCAGATAGGTTTTGCCTCGCCCAACCCCTCCCCAGAAATACAGCCCTTTAGGCGCCACGACAACATCTTGCCGCCGGAACAGTTTTTTCAATAGTCCGTCTCTGGACGGCACACTTTGTACCAGCTCATCGTACACTTTTTGCAGACGCTGAACGGCCTCTGCTTGCGCCGCATCAGGCTGTAACGAGCCTGCATCAAGGTCATGCTGGTAACGCTCCAAAGGAGTCATAACACTTCTTTTCCGTGCAATAAATAATGGCTGCGAACTTTACCTCTATGGTCTCAGATTGGCAAACACCTGCCTGCCAAAAACCTCTCTCTTCATATTACGAGCCCAGGTTCAGCTTCAATTCAGTTTCAACCTCGTATTGTTACCTCAAGCATTAAAAATCTGACCCAAAACCTAGCACTCAAACCCCAAGAGGTAAAAGAGGTTAAACAACATGAAAAACGTAACGAAGAACACAACCAGAAACACCCGAAACAAGCTGGCCGCAATCATTGCCGCAATGGCCATGACCAGCACTCTTGCCGCCCCAACTGCTATTGCTGGCCATAAGGCCAATCATGACTATGCGCGCGTCGTCAGCGTAGAACCAATCACCAAAACAGTCCGCATCAATACCCCTCGCCAGGAGTGCTGGCAGGAGCAGGTTTCTCACTACGAACCAGCCAAACAGCGCTCAGCAACGCCGACGATTGTTGGCGCCATTGTCGGCGGTCTGATCGGCAACGAGCTGGGCAACAATAATGATGCCCGTAACGGTGGCATCTTGGTTGGTTCAGTCCTGGGAGGCTCTATTGGTCGCGACATTGGCCGTAAAACCGCCGGCCCAGGTCACCATTACTACACCACCGAAGAGCGCTGCCAAACCTATCAGGATTACCACGAGGAAGAACGTATTACTGGCTACCATGTAGGTTACAAGTATCATGGCAACATTTATCACACCCGCATGCAGGAGCATCCGGGCAAACGCATTAAAGTGCGCGTAACGGTAACACCACTGGAAAGATATTAAGGCTAACTGACTTTCAGAACGGTGGACGGGCTGCCCCCCCTTGGCGGCTCGTTCACGACCTGTGAGATATTCGACGCTCTGATTATTTAACGCTAAACTGCCGAGAACACTTGCTGCTTGAGACATTATTATGCCCGCCAAAATTCTGACAATAACCGGTCTACTGCTCGTCAGCCTGACCGCTTCAGCAAATTTTGGCGGCAATAACTCGTTATATGGCCCAGCGGGTTACAGCGAGGGCTATGCAACCAATTCCTCACTATCATTTAATGAGCGCTCCAAAAACGGCGCAAAAAGCCCCTTACTACAGATTGCCGAACAGCGCTATATCAGTAAAGCACAGGCTATAGATATAGCCCGCCAACGCAGCAGTGGGAAAATCCTGTCTGCCAAATTTGTACAACGCGATCAGCAGGCCTTTTATAAAGTCAAAGTACTGACTGATCAGGGCCGCGTTAAAACCTTGCGCATTAACGCCAAGCCTAATTAATCGATATCAACAACACTCACCAAAAGACTATGCGCGCACTTATTGTAGAAGACGAACCCCAGCTGCAGCAGCAACTCGCCGACACCCTTTGCGCAAAGGGCTACAGTCTGGATCGAGCCAACGACGGCGAAGA
>LUKI01000102.1 GCA_001593685.1 Gammaproteobacteria bacterium F7 | reverse complement strand
TCCATCAGAATTTGCTGGTTAAAGAGACCGTGCCTGCCGACCAGATTACCCGTATCTATTCCCACGAACAGTCACTGGCCCAGTGCCGCCAATGGCTAAATGCCAACTTGCCGAAAGCCGAACGCGTCAGTGTTAGTAGTAATGCTGAGGCGGCGCGCATGGTGGCTGAAGGTGTTGGATCGGAAGGTGGTGTGGTTGCCGCAATCGCCGGGGATATGGCCGCTGAGCTTTATCAGTTGGTGCGTTTAACCGAAAAACTTGAAGATCAACCCGATAACACGACGCGTTTTCTAATTATTGGTAATCAGGACGTGCCCGCCAGTGGCGCTGATAAAACTTCAATTATCGCCGCAACGCGCAATAAACCCGGCGCTTTGTATCATTTGCTGGAACCTTTTCAGCGCGAGAACATCAGCCTGACTCGCGTGGAAACAAGACCTTCAGAAAGTGGCACCTGGACCTATGTGTTTTTTATGGATTTTGAAGGCCATTGCGACGATGAAAAAGTGCAAAAGGTACTTAAGGAAATCGCTGACGAAACTGTTGAGCTCAAGTTGCTGGGCTCCTACCCTAAAGCTGTGCTCTAAATTACACCCACTATGAACAACTCAGTTTCTAACTTAAACCTACCGCTGGTTAAGCGCGCTGTTGTGATTGGCGTGGGCTTAATTGGTGGCTCGTTGTCTAAAGCGTTACGTGAAGCGGGTGCTATTGAAACCATCGTTGGCGTGGGGTTGACCGAGCATAGCTTGGTGCGTGCGGTACAATTGGGCGTGATTGACGAGTACAGCCTTGACGCTGTATCAGCTGTTGCTGATGCAGATTTAGTGATTATCGCCACGCCGGTTTTAAGTACAGAAAGGGTGCTGGAACAAATAAAAGATGCCCTGCCTGCAAAGGCTGTTATCACCGATGTGGGCAGTGCCAAAGGTATTGTGGTGGAAGCTTGTCAGCATATTTTTGGTGGGGTTCCAGCGCGTTTTGTCTTAGGCCACCCTATTGCCGGGTCGGAAAAAAGCGGCGTTGACGCGGCAAAAATAGACTTGTATCGCAATCACAGTGTGATTTTAACCCCGCTGCCGGATACCGATGCCGATGCGTTGGCCCTGGTGCACGCGCTTTGGGAAGTTACGGGCGCTAAGGTGCTGGAAATGGGGGTGGATCACCACGACCATGTGTTGGCGGCAACCAGCCATTTGCCTCATCTGTTGGCCTATTCGTTGGTGGATACATTGGCGAAACAAAATGAAAATCAGGAGATTTTCCGCTACGCCGCGGGCGGTTTTGCCGACTTTACCCGAATTGCTTCCAGTGACCCCACTATGTGGCACGATATCTTTTTAGCCAACAAAGGTGCCGTGTTAGAAAGCCTCGACAAATTCAGTGCTGATATTATCCAGTTACGCCATGCGCTGGAGCAATCAGACAGTAAAGCGATGCTGGGCGTGTTTACTCGTGCCAAGTCAGCGCGTGACCATTTTACTAAAATGCTGGCCCAAAGGGCCTATGTGGAACCCATGAATCAAAATGAACAAACCTTTGTGGCTGGTAGCAGTTCACAACAGGCCGGCCCGGTAACGGGTCGCATTCGTGTACCGGGCGATAAGTCTATTTCTCACCGTTCAATCATGCTTGGTGCGATTGCTGAAGGTGAAACGCAAATTGAAGGCTTTTTAGAGGGTGAGGATAGTCTGGCCACCTTGCAGGCTTTCCGTGACATGGGGGTGGTGATCGAAGGGCCGCACCATGGGCGAGTGAGTGTGTACGGTGTTGGTCTGAATGGTCTTTCGCAACCACCTGGGCCGCTGTACGTGGGTAACTCCGGTACCTCTATGCGCTTGCTGGCCGGTTTGCTGGCGGGGCAGAGTTTTGATGTTGAGCTTCGTGGTGATGAGTCCCTGACTGCTCGTCCGATGGGGCGAGTTGCTAATCCATTGGCGGAAATGGGTGCGGTAATAGAAACCAATGAAGGTAAGCCTCCGATGGTTATTCGTGGTGGCCAGTCATTGCAAGGCATTCACTATGAGATGCCGGTGGCGAGCGCACAGGTGAAGTCGAGCCTTATTTTGGCAGGTTTGTATGCTGATGGTGAAACTATTGTGATTGAGCCTGCTCCGACGCGAGACCATACGGAGCGTATGCTGAATGGCTTTGGTTACGAGGTTTCGGGACGTGATATTTCCAAAGGTGTGCGTGAGATTTCTGTCAAAGGTGGTGGTAAGTTATCGGCCACTAAAATTGATGTACCTGCCGATATTTCCTCGGCTGCCTTTTTTATGGTGGCAGCCAGCATAACCCCCGGTTCTGACCTGACGTTGGAGCATGTGGGTATTAACCCGACGCGTGTCGGCGTGGTGAATATTTTGACCCAGATGGGCGCTGATATTGAGCTCACCAATGACCGTATTGTCGGCGGTGAGCCGGTGGCAGATATACGTATTCGTTACGCACCTCTCAAGGGAATTAACATTCCAGAAGATCAAGTGGCGTTGGCGATTGATGAGTTTCCTGTGCTATTTGTAGCGGCGGCCTGTGCAGAAGGTACAACTGTGCTGACCGGGGCTGAAGAACTACGGGTCAAAGAGAGTGATCGTATTCAGGCAATGGCGGATGGTTTGCAAACTTTGGGGGTTAATGCTCAGGCGACGCCTGATGGCATGATCATCGAAGGCGGGGACATCGGTGCAGGCACTATTGATAGTCTGGGAGATCACCGTATTGCTATGTCCTTTGCCGTCGCGTCACTGCAATCACAGGGTGAAATTGAAATTCTTAACTGCGCCAATGTGGCGACCTCTTTCCCTAATTTTGTTGAACTGGCGACCCAGGTGGGTATGTCGGTTCGTGTATTGGATTAGGCTGTGGGTAAACAAGTACCTGTTGTCACGCTTGATGGCCCGGGTGGTGCAGGCAAGGGCACCATCAGCTATCTGTTGGCTAGAGAGTTAGGTTGGCACCTTTTGGATAGCGGTGCTATGTACCGTGTCTTGGCGTTGGCTGCTCTTAACCATGGCCTGTCTCTCGAGGATGAAAAAAGCCTCGGTCAACTCGCCGAAGTGCTGGATGTTGAGTTTCGACCAGCAGCGGATTCACCCGTTTGCGAGGTGTTTCTTGAGGGACAGAATGTCAGCAATGATATCCGTACCGAAGCGGCGGGTAATAACGCCTCGATTGTGGCAGCTTTGCCTGCGGTTCGTGCTGGTTTGCTGGCACGGCAAAAGGCTTTTCAGAGTGAGCCAGGGTTGATTGCTGATGGGCGGGATATGGGAACGGTTGTTTTTCCTTTGGCCCCGGTAAAAATATTCCTCACGGCTAGTGCCGAAGAAAGAGCGAGTAGACGCTATAAGCAGTTGAAAGAAAAGGGTTTTGATGTTAGCCTTCGCGACCTTCTTTATGAGATCAAAGAACGGGATGACCGCGACGCCAATCGCTCTGTGTCTCCTTTGAAGCCTGCCGATGATGCCATTTTGTTAGATAGTACGGAATTGGCCATTGAAAAGGTTTTTGAGCAAGTGCTTGAGGCTATAGCTGATAAAGGCTTGCTTAAATAATTTAATGTAATTTGTTAACTGTCTGCGACCTGCATAAACCAGCCGGGCACGAGCAGACAACTTAAAACAGACCTACGCATAAGGCTGGATGTGTAGTGTTGTAGATGAGGGTTCGCCCGCATCTATGTAAATATTTATAGGTATTTGTAATGAGCGAAAGCTTTGAAGCGCTTTTTGAAGAAAGCTTAAAGACAGTTGAAATGCAGCCTGGTGCCATCGTATCCGGTATCGTTGTTGATATCGATAGCGATTGGATCACTGTTCACGCTGGTCTGAAGTCTGAGGGTGTTATTCCTCGTGCTCAGTTCCTGAATGAAAAGGGTGAGCTGGAACTGAACGTTGGTGATGAGGTGCGTGTTGCACTGGAAGCTATCGAAGACGGTTTCGGTGAGACTAAACTGTCTCGTGAAAAAGCCAAACGCGCCGAGTCTTGGGCTGAGCTGGAAACAGCTTTTGAAGCCGGTGAGACTGTTAAAGGTGTTATCAATGGTAAGGTTAAAGGTGGTTTCACCGTTGACCTGAATGAAGTTCGTGCATTCCTGCCTGGTTCTCTGGTGGATATTCGTCCAATCCGTGAGCCGATTCACCTAGAAGGTAAAGAGCTGGAATTCAAAGTTATTAAGCTGGACCAAAAGCGTAACAACGTTGTTGTTTCTCGCCGTGCGGTTATGGAGAAAGAAAACAGCGCTGATCGCGAAAAACTGCTGGCTACTCTGGAAGAAGGTCAGAGCGTTGAAGGTATCGTTAAGAACCTGACAGACTACGGTGCGTTCGTAGATCTGGGTGGTGTTGACGGCCTGCTGCACATTACAGATATGGCTTGGAAGCGTATTAAACACCCAAGCGAAATCGTTGCTATCGGTGACGAAATCCAGGTTAAAGTTCTTAAGTTCGATCGTGAGAAGAACCGTGTATCTCTGGGTCTTAAGCAACTGGGTGAAGATCCATGGGGCGCGATTAAAGATCGTTACCCAGAGAGCAGCAAAGTTAAGGCTCGCATCACTAACCTGACAGACTACGGTTGCTTCGCTGAGATCGAAGAGGGTATCGAAGGTCTGGTTCACGTTTCTGAAATGGACTGGACTAACAAAAATGTTCACCCATCGAAGATCGTTCAAGTGGGCGAAGAAGTTGATGTGATGATTCTGGACGTTGACGAAGAGCGTCGTCGTATTTCTCTGGGTATGAAGCAGTGTGTTGCTAATCCATGGGAAGAGTTCGCAGCAACTAACGCTAAGGGCACTAAGATCACTGGTACCATTAAGTCTATCACTGACTTTGGTATCTTCCTGGGTCTGGAAGGCGGCATCGACGGTCTGGTTCACCTGTCTGACATTTCTTGGAATGAAGCTGGCGAAGAAGCTGTTCGTGCATACAAGAAAGGCGATGAAATCGAAACCGTTATTCTGTCTATCGACCCTGAGCGTGAGCGTATTTCTCTGGGCGTTAAGCAGATGGAAAGCGATCCATTCTCCGAGTACGTGGCTGAGAACGATAAGGGCACAATCGTAACCGGTAAAGTGTCTGCTGTTGATGCGAAAGCCGCTACCATTGAGCTGGCCGAAGGCATTGAAGGTACTTTGAAAGTATCTGAAATCAGCCGTGATCGTGTTGAGAGTGCTT
>LUKI01000101.1 GCA_001593685.1 Gammaproteobacteria bacterium F7 | reverse complement strand
GATTACGCATAAAGGTGTTATCGCTGCTGTTATCTGCGCGTTTAACCATGGCTGCATACGTGGCGTTAATATTTACACGCGGTAAGGCCTCGCTATTGAGTTCAACGCGCCAGCGGCCGTTAATTTTTTTAACAACTACGTCTGGTATGACGTATTCGGATTCACTTTGGCTTAGTGCATCTCCGGGCCGGGGGTTGAGCGACTGTATCAATTCGATAATGGCCTGTAGGTCACCTTCCTTGAGGCGCGTGCGGCGCATAATCAGGTTAAAATCACGGCTACCCAGTTGAGGTAGGTAGCTGCCAACAACTTCACGGGCTTTTTCTAGCAGGTGAGTTTCGGGTGGCAGTTGATCCAGTTGGATCAACAGGCATTCGCTTAAATCGCGTGCACAGACGCCGATGGGGTCAAAATGCTGTAGGCGTCGAAGTACGGCTTCTACCTCGTCGAGCTCAATGGTGCTGTCTTTTGAGTCTTGGTTTTCCTGCAGTGCCCGGTTTAAATGCTCAACAATTTGCTCTAACTCTGTCTTCAGGTAGCCATCATCGTCGACACTATCAATTAGGGTGATGGCAATGATACGGTCGGTATCCGACATAGGCGTTAAATTGAGTTGCCAGAGCAGGTGGTCATGGATGGACTCCGTGCTGCTGGTGTGTGACTCAAAGTCCGGCAGGTCGCCGCTGGGAGCTGGGGTGCTGGCAGGCAGGCTTTGATAAACATCATCCCAATTGCTGTCAACCGGTAAATCTTCGGGGATTTGTTGGTCCCAGTCGCTGTTGTCATCACTGCCCACATCGTCGCTGGATGCGTCATTCTGTGAGGCTGTTGTTTCTGAGTCGCTGGCAGTGATTTCTTTATCTGTATTTTGGTCAGCGTCGCTTTGCTCACTACTGTTGTCAGGCTGGTTTTCATCAAGATCCAGCATGGGGTTGGATTCGACGGTTTCCTGGATTTCCTGTTGTAAATCCAGCGTGGAAAGCTGCAACAGGCGGATCGCCTGCTGCAACTGGGGCGTCATCGTGAGGTGCTGGCCAATTTTAAGCTGTAAGGATGGCTTCATAGAATAACGGAGCTTCTGTTATATCGATTTACAGGACGTCGGCTAAGCGTGCTAGCTAGCGCTTCTAGCTATAAGGATAGTGCAAAATCGGCAGCGTGTGATGCAGAATTTGTGCCGATTTTAAAAAAATTACAAAGCGTACTGGCGGGGCTTTGAACTGGTCAGTTACAGGCGGAATTGTTCGCCTAAGTAAACATCACGAACGCGCTGGTTGGAAAGGACTGTTTCGGCGTTACCCTCTGAAATAATATGACCTTCGCTGACAATGTAGGCCTTTTCGCAGATATCCAGTGTCTCACGTACGTTGTGATCAGTGATTAATACGCCGATATTGCGTTCTTTCAGGTGGGTGATGATTTGTTTGATGTCGGCAACGGAAATAGGGTCGACACCGGCAAAGGGCTCATCGAGCAGAATGTAGGCAGGCTCCATGGCTAATGCGCGGGCAATTTCAACCCGGCGCCGTTCGCCGCCTGACAAGGCCATGCCGAGGCTGTCTCGAATATGAGTGATATGGAATTCTTGCAGTAGCAGTTCCAATTTTTCACGCTGCTGCTCACGGTTAAGGTCTTTGCGGGTCTCCAGAATAGCGAGAATATTTTGGCTGACGGTGAGTTTGCGAAAAATCGAGGATTCTTGCGGTAGGTAGCCAATACCTTTTCGTGCACGACCATGCATGGGCAGTGACGTGATGTCCTGTCCATCGATCAGGATTTTGCCCTGGTCAGCAGGAATCAGGCCAATGATCATATAAAAACAGGTGGTTTTGCCTGCGCCGTTGGGGCCAAGGAGACCGACCACTTGCCCCGGCTCAATCGTCACTGAAACATCTTCAACGATGTGACGATGTTTATAGCTTTTAGCGAGATGTAGTGCTTGTAAGTTACTCATTGGCGGGGGTGCTGGTCTCGTTTTGGTCAGATTTTGCGGGTTGGATAATCATGTTGACCCGGGGTGTCTCGGTTGTGGTATTTGTTTGACTACCGCCATAGGCGTTCACCAGGCGTTTTTTCATGTCGTAATCAATGCGCTCGCCAGTGAAAATGTTGCTCTCCTGCTCCAGCTTGGCTTCCTTTTTCAGTTTCATACGTTCATCAACGACAAAGTATTCAATGGTATTTCCGTAGGCATGGGTAAGCGCTTTACCCTTTTCAGGTCGTTGTTGAAAGTGTGCAGGTGTGCCAATGGCGACGAGGTGTGTGACGCCATTAGCATTGCTGAAAATGGTGATTTGGTCACCTTTCAGGTTGATTGAGCCTTGTACCATTTTTACTTTACCGCGGTATACCGAACTGCCGGTTTTATCGTCGACTTCTGCCGTATCGGCGGTAATGTGTATGGGTTGCTCCCTGTCGCTTGGCAGTGCAGACACATTGGTTGTTGCCGTTAGCAGGGCTAGGCTAGGCAACAGCGCTAAACAGCAGCGATAAAGCTTAGTTAATGTTGGCCGGGTCATGGGTCACTCGTACGTTGGATAAAAGTTTGGTGCGGTTTTCTCGCAAATAAGCGGTCATACCGATAGCGTCAACGTGTGTGGCGTTATCGACAATGACGACTGCTTTTTTTGTATGAGCCACTTTCTCTGAGGCTTTAAAGGTTAGCTTGCTGGTATCTATTTTCAGTTCGTTGGCAGGCGTTTTGCGTACCAACTTAACCTTATCCCAAAATTCAATGATATTGTTGTTTTGACTGATGCGGCCATGTTTGGCGGTAATATTCCATGGCGTGTTGTTTTGGTGGATCACAGTGATATTGGGGCTGGTTGTCACGGTGAAATCACCATTAGGGTAATGGGTGACCTGCTGAGCTGTTAGGCGATGGTCGACGTTTCCCTGTGCGTTGAACTGGGTGGTAGTGGCGTTAAGCATAAAAAAGTCGGTTTCATCTTCTGCTGGCTGCCGGCTAACGGGTTCCTCTAATAGCAACTTATCTTGCCAATGCACTACACTGGCTATGGCCAGTACAATGAGGCTGAGCAGTGTGATAAAGGTTAATCGAGACATTTAAATGTTTGCCGCTTTTATGGGGGATTGTCAATTTTGCGTCATGTGTTTAGTGCAGGTACTGATCAAGTGCTGGCACCAGCGTATTCTGTGCTGCCATAATAAAATCGCAGACCTCGCGAACCGCTCCTTCGCCACCTTTTGCTTTGGTACACCACAGGGCGTGCTCCTTAACGAGGGGGTAGGCATTGGCAACGGCTATACCTAGGCCGACACGGCGAATAACGGGTAAATCGGGTAAATCGTCACCGAGATGGGCCGTCTGCAAGTAACTGACATTAAGAACCTGTAGCAGTTCGTCAAGTGCGGTAATTTTATTGTCGAAACCTTGATAAACATGCTCAATGCCCAACTCCTGGGCGCGTTGCTCCAGCATTGCCGATTCGCGGCCGCTGATCATGGCTACCTCAACACCACTGCGGCGAAGCATTTTAATGCCGTGGCCGTCATGGCTGTTGAAGGCTTTCATCACTTCACCGCCATCGCTGATATAAAGGCGTCCATCTGTCATGACACCGTCTACGTCGAGTACCAGTAATTTGACTTGCTTAGCCTTGCCGAGCGCCTGTTGGAGGTCTTTATTCATGGTGATGTGGCCTGATTGAGGGGCAGTTTAGATAACGCCAGCGCGTAATAGGTCGTGCATGTTAAGGGCGCCAATGGGGCGATTATGATCGTCTGTGACGATCAATGCATTAATTTTATCCTCTTCCATCACAGCGAGGGCTTCAGCCGCTAAAACATCGGGGCGAATGGTCTTGCAATGAGCGGTCATTACCTCGTTAACGAGAGCGCTACGGATATCGATACCGTTATCCAGCGTACGGCGCAGGTCGCCATCGGTGAAGATGCCCTGCAGCCGGTTGTCATCATCAACGACTGCGGTCATGCCAAGCTTTTTCTCGGTGACCACTAATAACGCCTGGCTGAGTGGCGTGTCTTGTTTTACCAGCGGAATTTGCTCGCCGCTGTGCATAATGTCTTCAACCTTGAGCAGCAGGCGTCGGCCTAGCGCGCCACCGGGGTGAGAAATAGCAAAATCTTCGGCGCTGAAGCCGCGCGCTTCCAGCATGGCGATGGCCAGTGCATCTCCCATCGCAAGCGCCGCAGTGGTGCTGGATGTTGGAGCCAGGCCATGAGGACAGGCTTCTTCTGCTACGCTAACATCAAGGTGTATGTCGGCGTTTTTGGCCAGTGTTGACGCCGGTGCGCCCGTCATGCTGATGAGTGGGGCATGCATACGCTTAATAAGCGGCAGGATGGTTAATATCTCTGCAGTCGTACCTGAATTAGACAGCGCAATAACAACATCCTTATGCGTGATCATGCCCAGATCTCCGTGGCTGGCTTCACCTGGATGCACAAAAAAAGCCGGGCTTCCCGTGCTGGCTAACGTGGCGGCAATTTTGCTGCCAATATGGCCGGATTTACCCATGCCAGTGACGACAATACGGCCTTCGCACGCCAACATTAACTGACAGGCTGAGCTGAACTGTTCATCAATGCGGGGTGCCAATGCTTCAACGCACTTGGCCTCCAGCTTGATTGTACGCTGGCCGGTGGCGATAAGAGCCTTGGGATCGGTGTTTATCATTGCTGCTGCCAAAAAGTAAAATGAATGGCCTGGTATTATAGCGGTTTGTTAGCGCTGCGTGCGAGGCGTTCCAGGCTAGGATTGGATATAAAGCAGGATAAGGTAGCCTGCATAGCCTGCTGAAAACAGCGTGCCTAGTGTTCGACCCAGTTTGATTGGCTTTTTACTAATAAAGCCAAAATAGCAAACGGTGATCAGAATGGCCGTGAATAGGCTCATTAGCCCGTAGTCGCGCCATAAGACCTGATCAGCAAAGGCATAGGGAGCAATGGCTGCTGGTAATGACATGACAGCCAATAGGTTGAATATGTTCGAGCCAATAACGTTGCCAAGTGCAATGTCATGGTGGCCTTTTAGCACGCTGGCGATGGAGGCGGCTAACTCCGGAAGGCTGGTGCCGATTGCAATAATGGTTAAGCCGATCAGCAGATCGCTGACACCAAGTAGTTGAGCGATGTCGGTGGCGGCCCAAACGAGTGAGCGAGAGCTGGCGATTAATAATAGTAACCCAACCGCAAACCAGAACACGGCGAGACCGGTTTTCAGGTGAGGCATTTCCTCTTCTTCTTCAATTAGCTGCTCTTTGTCGCTTTCTTTAGGGTGATAGGT
>LUKI01000100.1 GCA_001593685.1 Gammaproteobacteria bacterium F7 | reverse complement strand
CCGTGTACGCAGCGGTGTGGGTGGCTTTGCCTGCCTGTACGAAGTGGGTGATCGCCTGCTGGCTGCCGGTACTGACGGTGTCGGTACTAAGCTGGCGCTGGCTAAAAAGCTTGATAAGCATGACACCATCGGCATCGATTTAGTCGCCATGTGTGTGAATGATATTCTCTGTACCGGTGCGCAGCCGTTGTTCTTTATGGATTATCTGGCCACCGGTAAGCTGGATGTGGATACCGCGAACCATGTGCTGGACGGTATTGTAGAGGGCTGTCTGCAGTCTGAATGCGCGCTGATTGGTGGTGAAACAGCCGAGATGCCGGGCATGTATGGCAATGGTGAATATGATCTGGCCGGTTTTGCGGTTGGTGAAGTAAAGCCGGCCGATGTGCTGGATGGTAGCCGTGTTAATGAAGGTGATGTGCTGATTGGTCTGCCCAGTTCCGGCTTCCACTCTAACGGTTACTCGCTGGTGCGTAAGCTGATTAAGGATGACGAAACGGCGTTGATGCAGGCAGCACTGACACCGACCAAAATTTACTGGAAGGCGATTAAAGGTCTGTTGGAAAAACAGCTGCTCAATGGGGTGTCCCATGTCACGGGTGGCGGTTTGTTGAATATTCCACGTATCAACGAAGGGGTTGCCTATCAGATTGATTCGCTGGAATTCAGAGATCAGGCGCCGGCCTTTATGTTGGAAATCGCCGCGCGGGCGAATACCACCGATAAAGAGTTATTCCGTACCTTCAATATGGGGGTTGGACTGGTGTGTATTGTTTCAGCAGATAAAGCCGATGAGGTAACACAAGCGCTAAAAGCGAGTGGTGAGCAGCCTGTCCGCATGGGGCACGTTAAAGCCGGTGCCGGCGAAGTGTACTTGCCGGATGGCACGCAGGTCTAATTTACAGACGCTCGTTCTGATTGTTACCTAATAAAAGCCCTCGCCCGTGAGGGCTTTTTTGATTTATGTCTATTTTGCTTGATTTTATTGGTCTTGGTGCTTGCATATAGGCTGTTTTACTTGATAAAACAAATGAGAATAATTACTATTCATGCGCGTTCGTGTCCTTCATTTGGCGCGCTTTTCTTGACCAACAGGTAATGAAACAATGAAACGAGTGATTCCTGCAATGATCCGCAGCCTGGCAGTTTCTCTGCTGGCAGCAACCGTTCTAGTAGGTTGTGGTAAACAGTCAGATGATGCTTCATCGAACAGCGCTGAGGCTGTTGAGCCAAAAGCTAAACCGTTGATTGTTTACTCCTCTCGTGCGGAACACTTAATCCAGCCGGTTTTTGACCTGTATACCGAGCAGACGGGGACTGAGATTCAGTTTATTACCGATAAAGCAGGTGTTTTGATTGAGCGCTTAAAGCAAGAGGGTGAGAGTACTCCTGCGGATGTGTTTATCACGGTTGATGCGGGTAACCTTGGTTACGCGGCTGCAGAGGGCTTGCTATTGCCGCTTGAATCAACAGTGCTGGAAGTTAACGTGCCAGAGCATTTGCGAGATGAACAAAACCGCTGGACCGGGTTGTCATTACGTGCCCGTACGATCGTTTATAGCACCGAGCGAGTAGCGCCAGAAGAGCTGAGTAGTTATGAGGCGCTGGGTGATGAGGCGTTTGAAGGTTTTTTATGCCTTCGCACCTCTAAAAAAGTATATAACCAGTCGCTGGTGGCGATGTTGATTGCCGAGCATGGTGAAGAGAAAACCCAGCAGATTGTTGAGTCCTGGGTAAATAATTTAGCCGTTGCTCCACTGTCCAATGACACTAAAGTCATGGAAGCGATTGTTGCCGGGCAATGTGATGTTGGTATTGTAAATACCTATTACTACGGGCGCCTAAAAGCGAAGAATCCTGATTTGCCGTTGGCGCTGTTCTGGCCAAATCAAGAGGCCGAAGAGGGCGCAGCAAAAGGAGTGCACGTTAATATTAGTGGTGCTGGTGTAGTTAAATACAGCAAACGGCCTGCTGCAGCCCAAGCCTTGGTAGAGTGGATGGCGTCCGATGATGCACAGGCTATTTTTGGTGGTGTGAACCAGGAATACCCCATCAATCCGGCTATTCCTGTTGATCCTGAGGTGAAATCCTGGGGTGAGTTTAAAGCCAGCGAGCAACCGCTCAGCCAAGCCTTTGAGCTACAGCCAGCGGCCGTTAAGCTGATGGATCGAGCGGGTTATCATTAATTCCGTATTGAAGCGATAGTTGAGCACTTCACCTGCTAGTAACCCCGTACTGGTGAGTCGCCCCGGCGACTCCACCAAGCTGCGCAGTGGTGGACCAAGTTTTTCACAGCGCCTGCTGTCGAGTAGGGCGCTGTGGCCTCTTTTCCTATTGTTTTTGAGCTTACCAACCTTGTTGGCTTTGGGTAGTGTGCTGGTATCGTTATTCCACCTCGACACAGAAACCCTGTCTCATCTGTTAAAACATCTGCTGCCAACGGCATTGGGCAATACTCTGCTACTGGTGGTTGGCACCGCTATTTTATCGGCCGTTGTGGGGGTGACGCTGGCATGGCTGACGGCTGTGTGTGATTTCCCGCTGCGACGCTTTTTCTCCTGGGCTCTGCTGCTGCCGATGGCTATTCCGGGCTACGTGATGGCCTTTGCGTTTGTTGGATTATTTGAATTTTCCGGCCCGGTGCAGACTCTATTGCGTGGCTGGTTTGGCTCCTCAAGCTGGTTTCCGAATGTCTATTCCTTTGGCGGCGTTACTCTTGTGATGTCGTTAGTGCTGTACCCTTATGTTTACCTAATTGCGCGGAATGCCTTTCAAACTCAGGGACGTCGTAGTATTGAAGCGGGTCAGTCGCTGGGCCTGTCGCCTGTAAAAAGTTTTTTCCGTGTGTCCCTGCCAATGGCTCGCCCCTGGATTGTGGGTGGTGTGCTGCTGGTGGTCATGGAAACGTTGGCCGATTTTGGCACCGTGGCAACCTTTAACTACGACACGCTAACGACGCTCATTTATAAGTCCTGGTTTAGCCTGTTTTCTCTGCCGGCGGCATTGCAGGTAGCATCGGTGCTGCTGCTAGCGGTGGTCATTATCATGGTGATTGAACGCCGTAGCCGAGCGGCTCAGCGTTACTCTCAATCTCAACATGCGAGTCTGTCATCGTCGCGCTTTGTGTTAAGTGGCAAACGCCGCTGGGCAGCGGTTGCTTTTTGCGCACTGGTATTTTTGTTTGCCTTTGTGATGCCGAGTTTGCGCCTTTTAACCTGGGCGATGCCGAATTTGGCGATGGATTTGAATAGCCACTTTTTTGGATTTGTTTGGAGCACCCTGTCGCTGGCAACTTTTGCAATGCTGCTGATTGCCCTGTTGGCGTTGCTGTTGGCATACGGCGCACGGATTAATCAGTCGCTACCGACTAAATTTGCGGTTCGTACTAGCACGCTTGGTTATGCGCTACCGGGCACCGTGCTGGCGATTGGCCTGTTTGCACCGATTTCTCTGGTGAATCACTGGCTTCAGGATGCCGGTATTCCGGCCAGCTGGCTGCAGGGCACTTTTCTGATCATGTTAATGGCCTATGGCGTGCGTTTTATGGCCGTGGCCTACTCGCCCATTGAAAATAATTACCTTCGCATCACTCCCTCCATTGACGATGCTGCCCATAGTCTGGGGTTGACCGGTCTTCAGGTATTGAAGCGTGTGCATCTGCCAATTGTGCGTCGTGGTATTTTAACGGCCATGGTGTTGGTGTTTGTGGATGTGATGAAGGAGTTGCCGATTACTCTGATGACTCGCCCGTTCGGCTTTAACACGCTGGCAGTAAGGGTGTTTGAACTCAGTTCTGAAGGGCTTTGGCAGCGTGCGGCATTGCCCGCACTGGCGATTATGTTGGTGGGATTGATTCCTGTCATGTTACTGATTAAAAAGACCGACAAAAATGACTAATCCTATATGGTTGAAAGTGTCTGACGCGACGGTTGCGTTTGGCTCATCACATGTCTTATCGGGCGTCTCTTTTGAGCTAGAGAAGGGTGAAATTGGCTGCCTGCTGGGCTCCAGTGGTTGTGGTAAAACGACATTACTGCGTAGCATTGCAGGTTTTGAGAAGTTGACCTCTGGTGAGATTGTTATCAATCAGCAGGTTTTGACCGGTTCCGGCAAGCATGTGCCTGCAGAGCAGCGCAATGTTGGCATGGTGTTTCAGGATTACGCACTGTTTCCGCACTTAAGTGTGTTGAAAAATGTCATGTTTGGCCTGCGTGAAAACGCTCAGAGCAAAGACAAGGCGTTAGGATTGATCGAACGTGTTGGCCTGGCTGGCAAGGAAAACCACATGCCCCACCAGTTATCCGGAGGTGAGCAGCAGCGCGTCGCACTGGCACGTGCGTTGGCGCCAGAGCCGGTGCTTTTGCTGCTGGATGAGCCTTTCTCGAATTTGGATGTGAGTCTGCGAGAGCGCCTGGGGCATGAGGTGCGTGAAATCCTCAAAGAGACTAGTACCACCGCGCTGATGGTAACCCATGATCAGATGGAAGCCTTTGCCATTGCCGATAAAGTGGGGGTCATGAACGGCGGACAGATCGAGCAGTGGGCCAGTGCCTATGATATTTATCACTGCCCTAATAGTTTGTTCGTTGCCGGTTTTGTCGGCCAGGGCAGCTTGATTGAAGGCACGTTGCTGGATTGTGGTACCGTTGAAACGGTATTGGGTATTTTTAAGCAGGAAGAGAGCAACTGCTGCGCTCCATCGGCGGGCTGTGATGTCGGTAAAAAAGTTAAGGTTTTATTGCGACCTGATGACATTATTCATGACGATGATAGCTTGCTGCAGGGGGTGGTACGGAAAAAGGCCTTCCGTGGCGCTGAGTTTATGTATTCTCTGGCGTTGCCTAATGGAGAGCATATTACCTGTATGGTGCCCAGTCATCACGACCACCCGGTCGGTGAGCCGATAGGGATAAGAATGGAAGTCGATCACGTCGTAGTGTTCGATCACTAGACGGCCTCAAAGAGCGTCATTCTGCGTTTCTCGGCGCTCATTTGGTGATACCAATCTTCGCTTCTCGTGCCTTGCCTGACACGCTTTGAGGTTCCTCTTCATTTAAAAGGAAAACTTCTCTCCTTGCGCCTTGTCTGAGACATTTCTAGAGGCGGCTAGATGCTCTGGCTTCTCGAGCTCAGCTGCTCGATAATTAGTTTTATTTTCAACCCCTTAATTTGTATTGGATGATTTGATGGATATAAATCCACAGCTTTTATTTGTTGCCCTTGGTGTATTGGCACTGATCACGCTTTTTTTAATTATTTCGTTTAGCAAAGTCCGTAAACAGTGCGCTCAGTTTGAGGTTGAGAAAGCAATATTGAATGAGTCCGTTGAGCCGTTGCAATC
>LUKI01000099.1 GCA_001593685.1 Gammaproteobacteria bacterium F7 | reverse complement strand
GAGCTGGAAACAGCGTTACTGGAGAAGCGGGCGGATATCGCCGTGCATTCGATGAAGGATGTGCCGATGGAGTTTCCGGAAGGGTTGGGACTGGCCGTTATCTGTGAGCGTGAGCAGCCAACCGATGCGTTTGTTTCTAATCATTTTTCCAGTTTTGATAGCCTGCCGCAGGGCGCGGTTGTGGGGACATCCAGCCTGCGTCGACAATGTCATATTCGTGCATTGCGTCCGGATATCAACATTGAATTTCTGCGTGGCAATGTGAATACGCGCTTGGCTAAGTTGGATGACGGGCAATTCGATGCGATTATTTTAGCGTCGGCGGGTTTGATTCGTTTAGGCATGGGTGATCGAATTACCGAGCAGTTAAGCATTGAGCAAAGCCTGCCTGCTGCTGGACAGGGCGCCGTGGGCGTGGAGTGCCGGGTTGATGATAAGGATACCCTGGCGTTGCTGAGTGTTTTACATGATGAAGATACCAGCATTTGTGTAACGGCTGAGCGCGCTATGAATAGACACTTGAACGGTGGCTGTCAGGTGCCCATCGCAGGTTTTGCGGTTCTTGAAGAGGGTGGGCAGGTGTATCTGCAGGGCATGGTGGCTAACCCCGATGGTGATGAAGTGCTGCGAGCGGAGTTGCGTGGCCCCGTTGCTGATGCCGAGCAAATCGGTATTAGAGTTGCAGATGATTTGTTGTCGCAGGGGGCTCAGGCCATTCTTGACGCTGTTTACCAAAACCATGGCTAGTCATCAGTCTGGTTGGTTGGCGGGCAAGCGTGTGCTGGTTACTCGCCCGGCTGCACAAGCTGGGGGGCTTATTCGCGCTGTTGAAAACCAGGGCGGTATTGCCATTGCCTGTCCTATGGTCGCGATCGAGCCGTTGCCAGAAAAACCGACCAGTAAACAAAAAATAATCAATTTTGATCAATACGATGGCGTCATTGTGGTCAGCCGCAATGCTGCACAAATGGCGCTTGACTGGCTTGATCAATATTGGCCCCAGTTACCAGCCCATCAACAATGGTTTGTGGTGGGTGAAGGCACGGCCAACTGTCTGCGTAACGCAGGCATTGAACCGCTTGTGCCAACCAGCGGCTTTAACAGTGAAGCATTGCTGGAATTCGAGCAGTTACAGCAACTGGAGCAGCAGCGCTTTTTGATTTTCAAGGGTGAAGGCGGACGCGAATTACTGACGCAGCAACTTGAGAATCGTGGTGCAGTCGTTGATTGGCTGGAGCTTTATCGGCGTGTAACGGTGAATTACACAGATACACAGCTCAGTGGACTGTTTAGTCATGGCGGCCCTGATGCGCTCGTTGCGACCAGTAGCGGCATCCTGACCGCAATGGATTCGCAGTTGGCCGATGCATTGCCGATGCGGCTGGAGTTGCCTCTGGTGGTGGTTAGCCAGCGTATTGCCGAGATTGCAAAACAGCTTGGATACCGACATGTATTCACTTCTCCGAGCCCTGCAGATGACAGTATCGTCGCGACTTTAAATGTAATAGGATAGGGCTATACGGGCTTGCCACCTGTGCTTTTGTAAGCCTCCATTCTGATCAATATAGATTCGATTATCATGACATCTGATAATAAAAACGACGCCAGCTCCAGTAAAAACCAAACCGATGATACGGCTAAAGCAGCTGATACCAATACCGCGGCCGACCAAGCCAAGGCGGGATCTGCAGATGCGGCGGCTAAAAAAGAGCCGCCTATTATCAGTGATACGGTGAGCAGCAAAACCGCAGCGGGAAAAACGGAATCGAAGCGAGCAAAAAGTGCTCCCAAGCCGGCTAACGAGAAGAAAAAATCTGGTGCTGCAATTGGCTGGCTCGCTCTGCTTATTGCTTTGATTGCATTGGCTGGTGTTGCTTATGGGCTGTGGGTTGTGAAGCAAGCCGAGGATAATAAAAGTGCGGAGCAAAGCCGTTTAAGTCAGTCACAGCAGCAGCTGGTTGATAGTTTTAAAACCAGCACGCAGGTGTTATCTGACCAGGTGAAGGGCTTTATAAGCAAGGCGGATGATCAGCAGTCGCGGATTGATGACCTGCAAACGCAGTTACAGGCAACGAACCGCCAGATTGGTGAAGTTACCCAGGTCAGCCGTCGCAGTTGGATGCTAGCCGAAGCCGAGTATTTGCTACGTCTAGCCAATCAGCGCCTGCTGATGGAGCGAGAAACAGCCAGTGCGTTGGCGTTATTGGGGGCGGCTGATGACATTCTGGTAACCGTTGCTGAACCTGGATTATTCGATGTGCGTGAGGCGCTGGCCAGAGAGATTGCAGAGTTGCGAGCCATTGCCCACCTTGATGTCGAGGGGGTGTTTGTCAAGCTGGCGGCTTTAAGTGAGCAGGTTGAAACGCTGGCTTTGTTAAGCCCTGAAACCGCTGAACAGGATCAGCCAAAACCGTTGCTGGATGATCAGCAGCAAGGTGTGTTTGATGCTGCTTTGCAGCACTTTGGTGAGATGGTAACTATTCGACGCCGTGATATGCCGCTGGAGCCATTACTCACACCTGAGCAGCATTATTATGTGCAGCAAAACTTACGCTTGATGCTAGAGCAGGCGCAGTTGGCCTTGCTACAGCGTAAGACCGGTATTTATTCTCGTAGCTTGGATAAGGCGGCAAACTGGGTAGAGCTGTATTTTCAGCTGAACGAAAGTGCGCGGGCATTACAGAGCGCTTTACGCGAATTACAACAGGTCAATATAAATCCTGAATTGCCCGATATTTCGGCTTCTCTTGCTTTATTAAAGGCTTATTTGCGTACGCCCTTGCCGGGCGATAAAACACCGATAATCAGTACGCCTGATGCTGATCTGATGACAAGTACAGATACTGGAGCGGCCCAATGAAACGCCTCTTTTTGCTGATTATGCTGGTGTTAGTTGCCAGCTATTATGCAGCAGCAAAAATTGCCGAAGATGCCGGTTATGTGTTGCTGTCCTATAAAAATATCACGATCGAAACCAGCCTGTGGATTGGTTTAGTGTTGTTGTTAGGGTTGGTGATTATTGCTTATATGTCGATTTGGTTGTTAATCCGCATATTAGGCAGTCGCGCGATGGTGCAGCGCTGGCGTCGTAATTTTCGACATAAGCGCAGCGTGTCAAAAACCACCAGTGGATTGATTGATCTGGTGGAAGGCAACTGGAAGCATGCGCAGAAAAAACTCAGTCAGGCGGCCCCTCAGTCCGATACGCCGTTAATTAATTACCTGTCAGCCGCGCGAGCGGCAGCAGCGAATAATGACCCTAATGGCAGTGAGCTATTTTTGAAGAAAGCCCATGAAAGCACGCCTGGGGCTGAGTTAGCTATTGGGATTACTAAAGCGGAAATTGAAATTCAACAGGAACACTTTGAGCAGGCACGAGCAACACTGGTGGTGCTGCGTCAAAGTCACCCCAAGCATAAGCACATTGCACAGCTATTACAGCAAGTTTACATCGCGCTTGAGGATTGGGAGGCATTGCAGGAGCTGACGCCACTATTACGTAAATTACGTGTCGCTTCGGATGCGCGTCTCGATGACCTTGAAAAACAGGCTGTATTGAAAGCCTTGGAGCGCGCGGCTGAACAGCAACCGGATCAGGATCAGTTCGACTGTGCAAATCACTTGCACCGGGTTTGGCTGCGTGTACCGGCAAGAATTCGCCAGTTTGAAGAGGTTACCGGGCTTTATGTGCAAAATATGCAGCGGCTGGGTGACCTGGTTCGGGCCGAGGTGGCGCTGCGGGAAACGCTTGATAACCGCTGGAGCGACAAGTTGGCCGTTGACTATGGCTTGTTGTCAGCAGAGAACCCTCAGGCACAAATTAAAAGTGCCGAACGTTGGCTTAAAAAGCATAGTGACAGTGCGGAATTAAAGCTGACGCTGGGACGGTTAAGTTTACGAAACCAGTTATGGGGGAAAGCCCGAGAATTCTTTATGGGCAGCCTGGCATTACGAGAGACGCCAGAAGCTCATGCAGAGCTGGGTCGTTTGCTTAAGCACATGGGGGAGCAGGAAGCTTACCAGGCGCACGTTCAGAAAGGTTTTGAAGTCATTAGCGGTGAGCTGCCAGCTCTGCCAATGCCTGGTGAAGCGAGCACTCATATTTCGCAGATGACACTGGAGAGCTAGCCAGCTGTTTTACACTAGCTGGCTAATGTTTATTTAGATACCTTCTCTCTTGGTGCATAGTGGAATACATCAGAATAGGCCTGTTTTTCTGGCAGGCCGTGATCTGTGAGCACATCAAGGGTGGCATAGACCATTAAAGGTGAGCCGCTGATATACACCTCGGCGTCGCTCAAATTATCAAAGTCATCAATGATGACCTGATGCAGCAGCCCTTCGCGGCCTTGCCATTGGCAATGTTCTGTAACGTCGCTGACAACCGGTGTGAAGTGGAAGTTGTCATGCTGCTGCTGTAGTGATTCCAGTTGATCCATGAGGTAAAAGCCGCTGGCCTGTTTGGCTCCCCAATAGAGATGAATGGGGTTGCTCAACCCCCTATTAAGCAAATTCAATAGGATGCTTTGCATCTGGGCGTAACCGGTGCTGGCCGCAACCAGAATAATTGGTGCGCCCGTTTTAAACGACAGTGGTGCCGGTAGGCAGCAGTCCCCCAAAGGAAGCTCGACGGTAACCGCGCCTTCATTTTGAAGTAGCTGGATAATGGGTGCAGTACTGTCGTGATGGTCAATGTGCAGCTCTAGCTGGTCGGCTTGATCCGGTGAGCTGGCAATGGAAAAGGGGTTGCTCTGACCGTTCGGCTGTTGAATGTTCAGGTATTGCCCCGCTTTAAAGCTAAAGCGTCGGTTATCGCCATCGCCGGGCTGGAGAAGAATACGGTAAACGGAAGCGTTGACCGGCACGCAGTGCGTTACTAAACAATTAACAACCATAAAAATCCAAACTTAAGTTATATCCAAACTATCCCAGATGTTATCAATATGTAGCTTAACATCTTCATCCATGCTGATAGGTGTGCCCCATTCGCGATCCGTTTCGCCGGGGAATTTATTGGTGGCATCAAAGCCCATTTTGGAGCCAAGTCCCGCCACGGGTGAAGCAAAATCCAGGTAGTCGATAGGGGTGCTATCAATGACGGTAGTATCGCGGCCGGGGTCCATGCGGGTTGTCATGGCCCAGATGACATCGTTCCAATCGCGAGCGTTGACGTCATCATCGGTGACAATCACGAATTTTGTGTACATAAACTGCCGTAAAAACGACCACACCCCCATCATGACGCGTTTTGCATGACCGGGATACTGCTTCTTCATAGTAACTACGGCCAAACGGTAAGAACAGCCTTCTGGCGGCAAATAAAAATCGACAATTTCTGGAAATTGCTTTTGTAGAATCGGTACAAACAC
>LUKI01000098.1 GCA_001593685.1 Gammaproteobacteria bacterium F7 | reverse complement strand
AAAATCAGCGGTCAGAAGCCTGTGGTAACTCACGCACGTAAATCCATCGCGGGTTTTAAAGTTCGTGAAGGTTACCCAATCGGTTGTAAAGTTACTCTGCGCGGCGAGCGCATGTGGGAATTCCTGGATCGTCTGATTGACATCTCTATTCCTCGTGTTCGTGACTTCCGTGGTCTGAACGGCAAATCTTTTGATGGCCGTGGCAACTACAGCATGGGCGTACGTGAGCAGATCATCTTTCCAGAGATCGATTACGATAAAGTTGATAAGATTCGTGGCCTTGATATTACTATCACCACCACGGCTAAAACCAATGAGGAAGGACATGCGCTCTTAAAGGGCCTGAACTTCCCATTCAAACAATAGGATCTGAATAGTATGGCTAAGGTCTCCATGGTCCAGCGCGAGAAAAAGCGCGAACGCACAGTAGCTAAATTCGCTGAAAAGCGTGCCGCTCTGAAAGCGATCATTAAAAACACTGAGCTGAGTGATGATGAGCGTTGGGATGCACAGGTTGCACTTCAAAAGCTGCCACGCAACGCTAACCCAGTACGTCTGCGTAATCGTTGTCAGATTACTGGTCGTCCACACGGTGTATATCGCAAGTTCCGTCTGGGGCGTAACAAACTGCGTGAAGCAGCTATGCGCGGTGACATTGCGGGCCTTAAAAAGTCCAGCTGGTAATCAAAGATTTAATTTAGGAGCGCGCTTCATATGAGCATGCAAGATACATTAGCGGACATGATCACTCGTGTACGTAACGCGCAAATGGCGGCCAAGCCCTCTGTTAGCATGCCTTCATCAAACATGAAGGTTTCCATTGCTAAGGTACTTGAGAGCGAAGGTTTCATCACTGGTTACAGTGTCGATGAAGCTGTTAAGCCAACATTGAGCATTGAGCTGAAATACTTTGAAGGCAAGCCTGTAATTGAAGAAATTCAGCGCGCTAGCCGTCCAAGTCAGCGTGTTTATAAAGGCAAAGGTGATTTGCCAAAAGTACGAGGCGGTCTGGGTGTTTCCATCGTTTCTACTTCTCAAGGTGTTATGACTGGCAAGTCTGCTGAAGCAGCAGGCATTGGCGGCGAAATCATTTGTACGGTTTTCTAGGAAAAGGCTATGTCTAGGGTTGCAAATAATCCGGTTAAATTGCCGTCCGGCGTAGAAGTTACGCAAAGTGGCCAAAGCCTGTCTGTTAAAGGCAGCAAAGGTTCACTGAGCATGGACGTGCATCCAGCCGTAGAAGTTAAACAAGAAGATGGTGTTGTTACTTTCGCTGCCCGTGAAGGCAGTAACGAGTCGCGCGCCATGTCCGGCACCACCCGTGCTTTGGTAAACAACATGGTTGAGGGTGTGAGCAACGGTTTTGAAAAGAAACTTGAGCTGCAGGGTGTTGGTTATCGTGCCAAGGTAAGTGGTAGTGTACTGAATTTGTCACTGGGTTTTTCTAACCCTGTTGACTACCAATTACCAGAAGGTGTTTCTGCTGAAACGCCAACGGTAACTGAAGTTATTCTGCGCGGTATTGACAAACAACAGATTGGTCAGTGTGCCGCAGAGATTCGCGCATTCCGTCCACCAGAGCCTTATAAGGGTAAAGGTGTTCGTTATGCTGATGAGTATGTGCGTCGTAAAGAAGCCAAGAAGAAATAGGTAGCAACATGAGCGAAAAGAAACAGTTACGTTTACGTCGCAGCCTGAAGGCGCGTCATAAAATCCGTGAGCTGGGTGAGAACCGTTTAACGGTTAACCGTACGCCACGTCACATTTATGCTCAGATCATTGCGCCTTGCGGTGGTCAAGTGTTGGCAAGTGCTTCTACGGTAGAAAAAGACCTGCGTAGCGGTGCAACTGGCAACGCAGATGCAGCGGCTAAAATCGGTGCTCTGATTGCTGAGCGTGCAAAGGCTGCGGGTATCACTCGTGTAGCGTTTGATCGTGCTGGCTACAAATATCACGGTCGTGTTAAGGCACTGGCTGAAGCGGCCCGCGAAGGCGGCCTGGAATTCTAAGGGGTTATCATGGCAAATAATGATCAAGCAAACGGTGACCTGCAGGAAAAACTGGTCCAGGTAAACCGCGTAGCAAAAGTAGTTAAAGGTGGTCGCATCTTTGGTTTCACTGCTCTGACAGTGGTTGGTGATGGCAATGGTCGTGTAGGTTTCGGTCGTGGTAAAGCACGTGAAGTACCTGTGGCGATTCAGAAAGCCATGGAAGCAGCGCGTCGCAACATGATCTCTGTAGATCTGGACGGCAACACACTGCAATACCCAGTTAAAGCAAGCCACGGTGCATCTAAGGTTTATATGCAGCCGGCTTCTGAAGGTACAGGTATTATCGCCGGTGGCGCGATGCGTGCTGTACTAGAACTTGCTGGTGTTCAGAATGTTCTGGCCAAATGTTACGGCTCTACTACACCGGTTAACGTAGTACGTGCAACGTTCAACGGTCTGAAGCAAATGAAATCTCCAGAAGATATCGCTGCAAAGCGCGGTAAATCTGTAGAAGAGATTACAGGATAAGCGGTCATGGCAAATAAGATTAAAGTTACTCTGACACGCAGCACGATTGGTCGTCTGCCCAAGCACAAAGAAACTGTGCGTGGTCTGGGTCTGCGTCGCATTGGTCACGTTGTCGAGCTGGAAGATACACCTTCTGTTCGCGGCATGATCAACAAAGTTAACTATATGGTTAGCGTGGTAGGAGAATAACATGCGTTTAAATACTCTTAGCCCTGCAGAGGGTGCAAAACCAGCGGGTAAACGCGTTGGCCGTGGTATTGGAAGCGGCTTGGGTAAAACCTGTGGTCGTGGTCATAAAGGTCAAAAATCTCGTTCTGGCGGTGGTGTTAAGCCAGGTTTCGAGGGTGGTCAACAGCCATTACAGCGTCGTCTGCCTAAGTTTGGTTTTACGTCACGTACAGCTCCGTTTGTTGCTGAAATTCGTTTGAACGAGTTGGCGGCAGTAGAGGCTGATGTGATTGATCTAGCTGCGCTGAAAGACGCCAATATCATTGCTGATAATATGAAGTCTGCCAAGGTTATACTGTCTGGTGAAATCACTAAAGCAGTTACCCTGAAAGGCGTTAAGGCTACTAAAGGCGCAAAAGCTGCAATTGAAGCAGCTGGCGGAAAAGTCGAGGACTAAATGGCAAAGCAAGGTACTGCTGCTTCGGGTGCGAAAGCCGGATTGTCGGAATTATGGAGACGCTTACGCTTCGTTCTTCTGGCAATTATTGTTTATCGTATCGGTGCCCATATTCCGGTTCCGGGTATTAACCCGGATCGACTGGCACAGCTCTTCGAGCAAAACCAGGGTACCATTCTAAGCCTGTTCAATATGTTTTCAGGTGGGGCATTGGAGCGCATGAGTATTTTCGCGCTTGGTATTATGCCCTACATTTCTGCGTCGATTATCATGCAGTTGATGACCGCCGTAGTGCCCCAGCTTGAACAGCTTAAAAAAGAGGGTGAGGCTGGTCGTCGTAAGATTAGTCAGTACACTCGTTATGGTACGGTAGCGCTGGCAACCGTTCAGGGCATTGGTCTAGCTGTTGGGTTAGCAAGTCAGGGCATTACCTTCGCATCGACATTCAGTTTCTATATTGTTGCTGTCTCGTCTTTTGTTGCGGGTGCTGTGTTTTTGATGTGGCTGGGCGAGCAAATTACTGAGCGTGGTATCGGTAATGGTATTTCATTATTGATCTTTGCCAGTATTGTCGCAGGGCTGCCAGGAGCAATCGGGCAGTCTTTTGAATCAGCGAGACAGGGTGATATTAATATTCTGGTCTTGCTGGCTGTGGCGGCACTAGCGGTTGTAACTGTTGCTTTTGTAGTCTTTGTTGAGCGAGGGCAGCGTCGTATAACTATTAATTACGCGCAGCGCCAACAGGGTAAAAAAATGTATGCGGCACAAACCAGTCATTTGCCTTTAAAGGTTAATATGGCCGGTGTAATTCCGCCGATCTTTGCATCCAGTTTGCTGCTATTTCCAGCGTCAGTTGGACAGTGGTTTGGTGAAAGTGAAGGTATGGGGTGGTTACAGGAAGCGGCGTTGCTGATTGCGCCTGGACAGCCTCTGTACATTGTTTTCTTTGCTGCGTTAATTATTTTCTTCTGTTATTTCTATACGGCGTTGATGTTCAACCCGCGTGAAATGGCAGAAAACCTAAAAAAATCGGGTGCGCTAATTCCGGGTATTCGTCCAGGTGATCAATCCGCCAAGTTTATTGACGGTGTGATGACCCGGTTAACTTTATTTGGCGGTATTTACATTACCATCGTATCTTTACTGCCTCTGTTATTGATTGGTACAGCTAATATTCCGTTTTACTTTGGCGGTACCTCAATTTTGATTGTAGTGGTTGTGACAATGGACTTTATTTCTCAAGTTCAATCGCACTTGATGTCGCACCAATACGAGTCGCTGTCCAAGAAATCCGGTATGAAGGGTGGATATGGCAATAGCGGCCTGTTGCGCTAATAATTTTTGGAGATAGAAATGAAAGTCCGTGCATCTGTGAAAAAAATCTGCCGTAACTGCAAAGTTATTAAACGTAACGGCGTTGTTCGGGTTATCTGCAGTGCCGAGCCTCGACACAAGCAGCGTCAAGGTTAAAAACACTCATCACGAAACACCCGCAAAGGATTCTTAATTGCTTGATTTATAGTCAAGCAAAGGGTATTCTTTTGCGCCCTTCGTGGTTAGCAATTATTTAATAAATCGGCTGGTTATATATAACCCAGCCTGAAGTGAGAATTGGAGTTAGCTGAATGGCCCGTATAGCAGGCGTTAACATCCCAGATAATAAGCATGCAGTGATCTCACTGACCTACATCTTTGGTGTAGGCAGAACAACTGCCAGCAAAATCTGTAAAACGGTAGGCATTGCACCCACTGATAAAATCGGCAGTCTGACTGAAGAGCAGTTAGACGCAGTACGTAACGAAGTTACAGGCCTGACGGTTGAAGGTGACTTGCGTCGTGAATTGTCAATGAATATCAAGCGTTTGATGGACCTCGGTTGTTACCGTGGCATCCGTCACCGTCGCAGCCTGCCAGTAAACGGCCAGCGCACCAAAACGAACGCAAGAACACGTAAAGGTCCAATTAAACCAATCCGTAAGTAATCTTGATTACTAACGATTGGTTATTGAATTAACAGGATAGAAAAGTATGGCAAAGCCAGCACGTAAAACTAAAAAGGTAAAACGTACCGTTGTTGACGGTATGGCGCATATTCACGCGTCATTCAACAACACGATCATTACGCTTACTGATCGTCAGGGTAACGCTCTGAGCTGGGCGACTTCAGGTGGTTCCGGTTTCCGTGGCTCACGTAAAAGTACTCCTTTCGCTGCGCAGGTTGCTGCTGAGCGAGCTGGCAATGCTGCCGCTGCTGAGTACGGTTTAAAGAATCTGGACG
>LUKI01000097.1 GCA_001593685.1 Gammaproteobacteria bacterium F7 | reverse complement strand
CCCAACCCCTTAAAACGCTGCACATTAACTTTGCCGCGTTTTTTCTCGGCAGCAATCCGATCCAGTACGCCTTGCTTTTCATACTCACTGAGCGCGTAATATACCTCTTTACCGACATCAATTCGGAACAGCGGCGGCATCGCAACATATACGTGCCCAGCCATCACCATTGGCTTGAAGTGTCGAACAAACAGCGCGCATAGTAATGTCGCAATATGCAGCCCATCGGAGTCAGCATCGGCAAGAATACAAATTTTGCCATAACGCAACCCATCAAGATTGTCAGACCCCGGATCCACCCCTAGCGCAACAGAAATGTCATGCACCTCCTGAGAGCCAAGGATCTCACTGGAATCCACCTCCCAGGTATTCAAGATTTTACCGCGCAACGGCAGAATCGCTTGAAAAACACGGTCTCTCGCCTGTTTAGCGGAACCACCCGCCGAATCACCTTCCACCAGAAACAGCTCTGTCTGATTCACATCCTGGCTGCTGCAATCGGCCAGTTTACCCGGTAGCGCCGGCCCCTGAGTTACCTTTTTGCGTACCACTTTTTTACTGGCACGCAGGCGGCGCTGGGCATTATTAATCGCCATGTCGGCCAGCAGCTCAGCCGCTTCGGTATTGCTGTTCAGCCACAGGCTAAAGGCATCTTTGACCACACCCGATACAAAGGGCGCGCACTGACGTGACGACAAGCGTTCCTTGGTTTGCCCCGAGAACTGCGGGTCACTCATTTTAATCGATAGAATATAGGCACAACGATCCCACAGGTCCTCGGCGGACAATTTCACGCCACGCGGCAACAGGTTGCGAAACTCGCAAAACTCGCGCAACGAGTCAATCATGCCGGAGCGGAAGCCGTTGACATGGGTGCCGCCCTGCGCAGTGGGAATCAAGTTCACATAGCTTTCGGTAATCAGCTCCCCACCCTCCGGCAACCACTGTACCGCCCACTCAGCAGCTTCTTCGTCACCACTCAGGGAACCGGTAAAAGGCTCTTTAGGAATCGTTTCAAAACCCTGTGTTGCCTGGGTCAGGTAATCCTGTAAACCATCCTCATAACACCAGCACTCCCGTTCACCGGAATTATGGTCAATGAAATTAACCTCTAATCCCGGGCATAATACGGCTTTAGCGCGCAATGTATGCTTGAGGCGTGATACTGAAAATTTAGGTGAATCAAAGTACTTGGCTTCCGGCCAGAAATGAACCAGGGTGCCAGTATTACGTTGACCAACGGTGCCAATTTCGATTAAGTCTTCCGTTTTGTCGCCGCTGGCAAAGGCAATTCGATATTTTTTGCCGCCCCGCTTAATTTCCACATTGAGTCGATAGGAGAGGGCGTTCACCACCGACACCCCCACCCCGTGCAAGCCACCAGAGAACTGGTAATTTTTATTGGAAAATTTGCCGCCCGCATGCAGCCGCGTCAGAATCAGCTCAACACCGCTAACGCCCTCTTCCGGGTGAATATCGACCGGCATACCACGACCATCATCGGACACCGACAGGGAGCCATCGTTGTGCAGCTCAACATCAACACGCCGAGCAAAACCAGCCATCGCTTCATCGATACTGTTATCGATCACCTCCTGCGCCAGGTGGTTGGGGCGTGTGGTTTCGGTATACATGCCCGGACGGCGTTTAACCGGATCCAGACCACTCAAAACCTCAATGGAATCAGCGTTATAGGTGCCTGTACTCATAACATTATCTATCTTCAGGAAAGTTGAAACCCGGCGAACTCAAGAAGTTGCGGGATCTTTTGTTCAAAATCGTCAAACCCGTGTGAACCACCCTGCTCAATGCAAAGTTGAGCATTGGCATATTTTTCTGCCGCCTCGCGATAATCAAGTGTTTCATCGGCAGTCTGCAACAGTACCAAAAAACGCTGCGGCTCGCTGATATACGGCACCTCTATGTCCAGCAATTGCTGCATATATTCGGGCTTCATTTCGTATTCTTCGCCCGTATGATAATTACGGTTAATTCCGAGGTAATCCTTTAACAGCCGATAGGGATAAACCGCAGGATTAATCAACACCGCACGCAACCCGTACTGTTCAGCCAGGTTGGTTGCATAGTAGCCCCCAAGCGAGCTGCCAATCAAGGTGATTTCAGCCGTCGCAGCATGTTGCTCAATCAATTGCCGCACGCTAGCCAACGCTTCCGCAGGCTGGTAGCTCAACGCCGGCACTAAGTAACGCTTTTCAGCGCCACGTTGGGACAGGTATTCGCCTAGAAAGCGGGCTTTAAAAGAGTCGGGCGAGCTGTTAAACCCGTGTAGGTAAATCAATAAAGGGGGCTTCGAATCAATAATCACTAGCTAATATATCTCTGCTGTCGACAGTTATTCTTTCCAACAAGGTTTTGTGAACTTGGTATCATCGCTCTGGGCGCCGCGGACTCATTACGCAGTGGACCGGTAACACTGCCTCCAGCTCAACTGTCGGCAAGGCTAAGCTCCTCATCAACATGCCCGTGTTGCAGGCAATAACAGAGCCACTCTCCCAGATAAAGGTTACGCTGCACTTTTTCGTCAGTATGGAGCATTTGCTCATTAGGGTACGCATAAATACCCCTCAGTTGACGCATGTTCTGCGCATCCACCACCTCGGCCATGCGGGCATCATGGTATAAACGAATAACCATGCTTGGCAGGTGCAGCCAATCACAACTGGCGGCATCTTGCGAAATACGCACACTGGAGGTGTAACGAAAATCTTCTAACAGTTCAAACAGTACCCTCACCGTTTGTCCGCCCGGGTAAGTCACCGTCAGCTTTCGTCTGCCCATTGTCGGCATAAGCTTTAACAGGCGAGCGTAATTCGTTTCACACTCGCTCATCATACCAGTCACATCAGGCACATACCGTACTTCACTTACCGCCACTAACAACCAACCTCTGCTTTAATGTGTTTATTTCAAAATAACGTTAGCACCAACGCTGACGCAATTCATTTCTGTTTAATTGTAGCCATTGCAATGCAATGGTGCTCGTGGCGTCACGAATAATACCCGCTTCCATGGCCTGTAGTGCCACCGTATAGCTAAGCACTCTAACACAGATGTTTTCATGCTCTTCAACCAGGCCATGAATGCCCCCCACATTAGACGAGTCGACCCGCCCACAAAACAGCGTAATCGTTTCATTACTACCACCGGGGCTAGTCAGCACTTGTGTAATTTTTTCTAACACCAATACCTCACACCCCGCCTCTTCAAGTGATTCTCGTTTGGCAACATCCTCAACCGACTCCCCCGGCTCAACAATACCGGCGACCATTTCCAGCAGCCATGGGCCTCGCTGCTCATCCGGGCTATCGCTCAGCGCGCCAACACGAAACTGCTCAACCAATACGACGGCATCCTGCTCTGGGTCATAAAGCAACACCATCACGGCCGGATGGCGCACCAGTAATTCACGTTGGAAAGTATCACTCCAGCCGCCTTCAAACAAACGGTGTCTAAGCTGTATTTTTTGCAATTGCATAAAGCCTCGATACGCGGTTTCTCGAGACAGTTCTACATCCTTATGAGTGAAGCCGGCACCACAGACACTTTTTAATTCTTGCTCCATCAGCCATTGTTTGATTAAAGCAAATACCTGCTGGCGCGTTCTTCTGAACGCTTCCAGTTCGTCAACACCGGCCAATTCTGCCCCGCGTGGGTCAGGCAGCCCCCAGTGCAAACATTGAGTACCGGCAGGTATCACTGGGCAGTGCTCATCGGCATGGTCACAAAGCGTGATCACCCAGTCCGCCTGAGCAAGCAAGCGAGGCGTTAACAGGTCAGATGACTGGCCGCGAATATCAACACCCACTTCCTGCATGACCTTTACCGCGTTAGGGTGCAGGCCGTGTGTTTCTAACCCTGCTGATAAAACGCGAATATCAAACCGCTCCGCCAATACTGACTGCTGCAACAAATGTTTCGCCCACCCCTCGGCGATTTGCGATCGACAGGCATTGCCCGTGCAAATAAATAATAACGTGAGCGCTGGTTTTTCAGTGCTATTCAAGGCAACTCTCCACACAAACTGAAATCACATTATGACCAATGCTTGAGGAAGCCGCCGCATTAAATCAGTTTTTTTTAATCACCTATTGGGGAGGCCTCATCGCTGCCCTATAATCGAGCAACATGAAGGAATCAACAAAGCCGAGTTTGTGATGAAATTAGCGTTTACCAGGATAAGTGCCGCCGTTCTACTAACACTCTCTAGCCCACCGCTGCTCGCAGCTGACCTGCTCGATATTTTTCATCAAGCGATCGAGAATGACCCGGTTATTTTAGCCGCAGAGTCCCTACAACAAGCCGACGCAGAGATTGTGCCGCAAAGCCGTTCAGCACTATTACCCAGCCTGACACTAACCGCAAATACACAGACCACTGACCGTGAATTCAACGGCGGCGCCAGCCCAAACGAAGAGCGCTTCAACTCTAATGGCTATGGCGCTCAACTTATTCAGCCATTATTTCGAGCAGACCGCTGGTTTAACCTGAGCGCCGCCAAAGCGACTAAAAAACAAGCCGCCGCCAGCTATCGCGACGCCCAACAGGAGTTAATGCTGCGCGTCGCAACCGCCTACTTCAATGTATTACGTGCTGAAGACAATCTCACCGCGGCCATGGCCCGAGAAAAGGCCTTTGCACAACAGCTTGAACAGGCGAACGAACGCTTTCGTGTTGGCCTGATTCCTGCTACCGATGTGTATGAAGCACAGGCCGGCTTCGATCTCGCCAAGGTAGAACGCATCTCCAGCCTGGAAGCCCGTCATAACAGTGTCGCTACGCTGCAAAGCTTAACCAACCAACACTACAAGTCCGTCGACACACTCGACAAAGACATGCCCATCGCCGACCCATCACCGGCGGCTCTGGCCGACTGGATAGAGCTGGCACTGGCCAATAACCCACAATTACTAGCCGCAAAGCATCAGCTTGAGGCAACCAGACAGGCCATGAAAGCTGAAAAGTCGGGCCACCTACCAACCATTGACGCCCGTGTCAGCTACGCCCATTCCGAAGAGGGCGGCACCTCATTTCTGGGCAATGAATCAGACACTCAGGTCTTTGCATTAGAGTTGAGTCTGCCGCTATTTGAAGGCGGCAATCGTAACTCAAAAGTACGCGAAGCACGTTTTCGCCACGAAAAAGCTCGCCATGACTACGAAAACAGCTATCGCCAAACCCGAGAACAGATACAAACCCAGCATCGCACCGTTACCACTGACGTGCTGCGTGTTAAAGCCCGACAGGCGGCACTCAGATCCAGCGAAGCTGCGCTGGAAGCAACCGAAGGAGGCTATGATGTTGGTACACGTAATATCGTTGATGTGCTGCAGGCACAAAACAACAGTTTTGATGCCCGGCGCAACTACTCCAACGCCATCTATGACTACCTGATTAACCTGCTAACGCTGAAGCGAGTGGCCGGCAATCTGAGTGAAGATGATCTAGCTGCCATTAACC
>LUKI01000096.1 GCA_001593685.1 Gammaproteobacteria bacterium F7 | reverse complement strand
AATTCATGGCTGTTTCAATCAAAACCTCTGACGAAATCGAAAAAATGCGCGTAGCTGGCCGACTGGCCGCTGAAGTTCTGGAAATGATTGAAGAACATGTTAAACCCGGTATTTCTACCGGCGAGCTAGACCGTATTTGCCACGATTATATCGTCAACCAACAAAATGCGACCCCGGCACCGTTAAATTATCGCGGTTTTCCAAAATCGATTTGCACCTCCGTCAACCACGTCGTCTGCCATGGCATTCCAGCGGACAACAAACTGCTTAAAAACGGCGATATCGTTAATATTGATATTACTGTCATTAAAGATGGCTACCACGGTGATACCAGCAAGATGTTCTTTGTCGGCAAACCTCTGTCACATGCCAAGCGCCTGGTAGAGGTCACCCAAGAGTGCATGTACAAGGGCATTCAAATGGTAAAACCCGGCGTCAAACTAGGTGACATTGGCCACGTTATTCAAACCCATGCCGAAGGCAACCACTATTCAGTGGTACAGGAATATTGTGGTCACGGCATCGGCGCTGTTTTCCACGAAGACCCACAGGTTTTGCATTATGGCCGCCCTGACACTGGCATGGAAATCAAAGCTGGTATGACGTTTACTATCGAACCGATGATCAACGCAGGCAAACGGCACGTCAAACTACTCAGCCGTGATGGCTGGACGGTTGAAACCAAAGATAAACGCCTTTCTGCTCAGTGGGAACACACCATCTTGGTCACCGAAGACGGATACGAAATCCTGACACTACGCAACGAAGAGCGTGGAAAATTCGGTAACCCGGCTTAAGCCAACAGCCATGATGCCACCACCCGCCGTTCCAGCCGCCATTCAGCAGGAAATTTTTGACAGGGATGCGTTGCAGGCGCAACTCAACAGCGGCCACTCAATAAAAGCTTACACGGATAGCTTAAAAGCGGCGCGTGACAGCCTTGATCAGCATTTTGTTCGCGGCACCAAAATCCACCATTTGGTACATGGTTATGCCTGGCTGGTTGACCAACTGCTGATAACGGCCTGGAAAAACCTGAATTGGGACAACAGCGAACACACCATCAGCCTGATTGCTGTTGGCGGCTATGGTCGCGGCGAACTGCATCCACATTCAGATATTGACCTGCTAATTCTGTTAGCTGAAAACAGCCATGCCGAGCACCAGGACAACATCGAGCGTTTCATCACCCTGCTTTGGGATATCGGCCTCAAAGTTGGCAATAGCGTGCGCAGCGTTAAGCAGTGCCTCGACGAAGCACAGCAGGACATCACCGTTGCCACCAGCCTGATGGAATCACGCTTACTTGCTGGACCAAATGACTTATTAACTGATATGACGGCTACCATCAGCCCGTCTAATATTTGGCCTCCTCACGCATTCTTTGCCGCCAAACGCGAAGAGCAACGCGCTCGCCACGAAAAGTTTAACGATACTGAGTATAACCTTGAGCCCAACGTTAAGGAGTCCCCCGGAGGCCTGCGTGATATCCAGGTAATTAACTGGGTTGCAAAGCGCCACTTCGACAGTGACAACCTTCACGACCTGGTCTCCAGCAATTTCCTCACTGAAAGCGAATTTCAACTACTCAGCGAGTGCCAGGAATACCTGTGGAAAATTCGCTACGGTTTGCACATGTTCGCCAACCGCGCAGAAGATCGACTGCTGTTTGACTATCAAAAAGAATTGGCCAACCTGTTTGGTTTCAGAGATAACGACGAAGCACTGGCAATTGAGCAGCTGATGCAGGAATTCTATCGTGTCGTTATCCGTACTCTTGGCCTTAACGACATGCTATTACAGCACTTTGATGAAGCGATTTTGCGTGCTAACGAGGAACCCGTAGTACGCAGGATCAATGACCGTTTCAAAGTCACCAACGACTATATCGAGGTCACCGGGCCCGATGTCTTCAAAACAACCCCCTCCGCGCTGCTGGAAATTTTTGTCCAGATGGCCAAGCATCCCGATATTCAGGGAGTGCGCGCCTCCACCATCAGACTGATTTTGGCGCACCGCTACCTGGTTGACGACACATTCCGTGCCGATCCTGAGAACACCGAGCTATTTATGTCGCTGTTGCGCTCTCCCAGCGGCGTCTGCACGCAGCTGCAGCGCATGCGCCGTTACGGCTTATTGGGGCTTTATTTGCCTGAATTTGGTCAGATCATTGGCAAAATGCAGCACGACCTCTACCACATTTACACGGTTGATGCGCATACCATGCTGTTGCTGCAATATGTGCGCCGTATGCTGCTGGGCAGCAAAGAAATCGAACTGCCCGTGGCCACTCAGGTGAGCCAGCAAATTCCACACATGGAATTGCTCTATATTGCCGCCCTTTATCACGACATCGCCAAAGGGCGTGGCGGCAGCCACTCGAAGCTTGGTGCCGTCGACGCACGTGCATTTTGCGAGCGTCACGGCATTGACCAATGGGGTACCGATCTGGTCGCCTGGCTGGTTGAAAATCACCTGTACATGTCGATGATTGCCCAACGCCGTGATATTACCGACCCCGATGTGGTGCAAGCGTTTGCTGAAAAGATGCAGGACCAGCTGCATCTCGACTACCTTTTTTTACTCACCGTTGCCGACATCAACGCCACCAACCCAACGCTCTGGAATAGCTGGCGCGCTCAACTTTTGCGCCAACTCTACATCGCCACCAAACGCGCCTTAAGTCGTGGCCTGGACAACCCGATCAAACGGGAAAGTGCCATCGCCCAGAAAAAAGAACAAGCCCTAAAATTATTACCCTTTAACCCCAGCATTATTTCCTTTCTGTGGCGCCCTTTAGCCGGCGATTATTTTATCCAACACGATGCCGAAGACATCGCCTGGCACACCCAGGCTATTCTGGAACACCGCGAACCCGAAACCCCGCTGGTAATGTTTAAAGAGGTGAGCGACCAACATAATATTGGTGGTACTCAGATCTTCATTTACTCACATACTAAGCATCACCTGTTCGCGACAACGGCCGCCGTCCTGGAACAGCTCAAACTTAATATCCTTGACGCCCGAATCACCAAAACCAAGGATAACTTCAACCTCAACACCTACATGGTATTAGACCAAAATGGCCGGCCACTCAGTGACGACCCATTGCGCCTTGACGAGGTCAAACAACGCTTGGTTAATGCACTGCGCCAACCACAAAACCCACCAACGGTGGCAAGGCGTCATACGCACCGCTGGCTCAAGCATTTCACCATGCCGACTCAGGTAAGCATCTACGACGACGAAATCCAGGGTTACACCATTGTTGAAGTCGTCACGCCAGACCGCCCCGGCCTACTCGCCCGCATTGGCCGCATTTTTCTGGAAAATGAACTCGAGCTACAAAAAGCTAAAATTGCCACGCTGGGCGAGCGTGTTGAGGACGTTTTTTTCATCACCGGCAAAGATTTAAAACCCCTTGGCGACAGCAAATTACATGATGCATTAAAGGTAGAAATTTGCACTCAACTCGATGAATCGGCACAATTCGCACCTGACAAAAAATCAGACTCAAGTATCGCTATCTAAAATAGCAACAACCCCACCTGAAACAGGCCCAAAAACAAGACTCACCCTATGACAACCCTATATGGCATTAAGAATTGCGACACCATCAAAAAAGCGCGTAACTGGCTTGCTGATCACGGTGTTGAGTATGTATTCCATGATTACCGTGTCGACGGTCTTGAGCAGAAGCAACTGGAACAATGGTGCCAGGAACTAGGCTGGGAACAGGTATTAAACAAACGCGGCACGACCTGGCGAAAACTTCCCGACGACGTAAAAAACAGCATTGATGAAATATCAGCCATCAAATTAATGCTGGAGCAACCGGCGATGATTAAACGCCCACTGCTAGAGAGCGAGAAAAAACACTTACTGGGTTTTAAGGCTGCAGAATACGAACAATTACTGTTGAAGTAACAGGCTAACAAACAATCAGATTCAAAGATAAATACAGGACTTTATTATGAGCTATTTCAGTTTCGCTATCGGCATTGGCACTCAAAACCAAAAAAATGAGTGGCTAGATGTTTATTATCAACAACCATTACTGAATCCCAGCGACGAAGTCATTAAGGCAGCCGCCGAAGCCGTTGACCACGAAGGTGGCAACGCTGCTATCGAACTGGATACTCGCCAGCTAACAGCCCTGAGTGACGCGCTGAAAGCAATTGGCGAAAATAGCCAGGCTAACCTCGCAACCCAGTTATTGGGAACAGCTAAGCCAGTGGTAGCAACATTCATCGAAACCGACGTCCCGCCATCAACGGTACCGGAGTGCTACCTGAAACTACACCTGCTGTCACACCGTCTGGTTAAGCCACACGGCACCGATCTAACGGGTCTGTTCGGTCTATTACCAAACGTTGCCTGGACAAACGAAGGCCCTATCGCCATTGACGAGCTGGCTGATCGCCAACTAGCTGCACGTATTAAGGGCGGCGTACTGGAAGTATCCTGTGTCGACAAATTCCCGAAAATGACCAACTACTTTGTACCGCCAACAACTCGTATCGCCGACACGGATCGCGTTCGTCTGGGCGCACACATGGGCGACAACACCACTGTCATGCATGAAGGCTTCATCAACTTTAACGCCGGCACACTGGGCGCAAGCATGATCGAAGGCCGTATCTCTGCAGGCGTTGTAGTTGGCAAAGGCTCTGACCTGGGCGGTGGATGCAGCACCATGGGCACACTGTCCGGTGGCGGCAACATCGTTATCTCGGTAGGCGAAGAAAGCCTGATTGGCGCCAATGCAGGCCTGGGGATTCCTCTGGGTGATCGTTGCATTATCGAATCGGGTCTGTACATCACATCCGGCACCAAAATCACGCTGCTGGATGAAAACAACAACGACGTTGAAACCGTCAAGGGCCGCGACCTGGCAGGCGTTGCCGACTTGATCTTCCGTCGTAACTCACAAACAGGTCGCGTGGAAGCCAAGACCAACAAAACAGCAATCCAGCTAAACGAAGCGCTGCACGCCAACAACTAAGCACTGACAGCGTCCAGCCATTAAAAAACGCCCGATAGTTCAGCTGAGCTATCGGGCATTTTTTTATCGATTTACACGCCTTGGCCAAGTCAACAGCAGGCCGAAAGCGCCACCGGCAACTAACATCCAGCTTGGTGCAGTTGACACAGCTACGGCCTCCTGTGTATTCAAAGAGCTAAACTGCTGTCCCTCATTAACGGTACCAAAACTATTAATCCCAGCCTGCCACTGTAACTGCTCAATAGTCTGTCCACGCAATTGCAATGACATACCCACCGCTGTGCCGCCACCTTCAGCAACACCAACATCCTCACTCAAAACCCCAGCAGCGATTCCCGACAAGGCCATAAACGCACCTTCATAACTGATAAACTGCTGAAGTTGCTGATTGGCATCCACCAGCGCAATGCCATCGGGGGAGCCATTTTGAAGTCCCGCTACCGAAAAAGCGAGAGTACCGTAACCCTGATGCTGATCACTCAGCACACCACT